>JBGPPR010000230.1:0-2600 GCA_041488675.1 Thermodesulfovibrionia bacterium | reverse complement strand
GACAACAGTCAGGCTCACGCAGATGAGAGTGTTACCGATATAAACAGGATTTCTGACGAACTGATAAGGTCCCGTAGTGGTTAGTTGCTTTTTAATCTTCAGACGATAGTGCAAGTGCTGTTGTGCCCATATGCGAATAGCTAAACCGATAAAAAAATGCATATTCCAACTAGGATAAGGGCATCAACTTCTAATTCTGAGTGGAACCAGACAAGTGAAAAAAGCAGCGGTGATCTAACCAAAACAACTCTAAAACGGTAACTTGTCCGAAGGACTGACATATCCTAAATGATTATACTTAACCGTTCTTGATTTGTAAATTTGAGAGGTTCAGGGAGGAGCAAAATAAAATACTGACTCGGCTTACTTTTCCGCTCTTGAAAAAATGTCTTTGATTTTTTCCTTGAAAGTCTTCGCTACCTCATCACCATCTGATTGCGCAAATTCTTCAAGGAGTTCTCTCTGCCTTGGAGTCAGTTTTCTTGGAACATCGACATATACTCTAACAATCTGGTCTCCTCTGACATGACCTCCAACCCTGGTTAACCCTTCACCTTTGATATGGAAAATTCTGCCGGAGGGCGTTCCAGGCGGAATCTTTATCTTTGATGTTCCATTGAAGGTTGGGACTTCCATTTCTGCACCGAGAGCAGCTTGAGGGAAGGAGACGGGCACTTCGCAGAATATGTCGTTTCCTTCTCTCTTAAAAAAGGGATGTTCTTCAACATTAAGTATCACGAAGAGATCGCCTGGAGGACCGCCATAAAAACCTGGCTCGCCTTCTCCTGATATTCGCAGTCTGGATCCCGTATCAACACCCGCAGGTATTTTGACATTTATGGTTTTAAATCTTTTCACCCTCTCCTGTCCTTTGCATGCTTTGCAGGGGTCAGTGATAATTTTCCCTGTGCCATTGCATTTTCCACAGGTTTTTGAAATGCTGAAGAAACCCTGCTGGAACCTTACGTGACCGGTCCCCTTGCAATTTGAGCATACAGCAGGACCTTTCCCGGGAGCCGAACCAGTTCCGTGACACTCGCTGCAGATTTCCCATTTTGGTACCTCGATAACCTTTTCCCTACCAAAGGCAGCATCCATCAGAGTGATATCGATATCGTATCTGAGATCAGTGCCTTTTGCAGGACGGGCTCGCCGTTGCCCTGTAAAGGTTCCAAAAAAGTCTCCAAATATATCTTCAAATATGTCTCCAAAACCTCCTGCAAAAGGTCCAAACCCTGCGCCTATACCAACACCCTCGGCTGTTCCGAACCTGTCATAATTTGACCTTTTTTCCAAGTCGCTCAGGACGGAATATGCCTCGTTTATCTCTTTGAATTTCTCTTCAGCCTCTTCGTCCTCCGGGTTTCTGTCAGGATGGTATTTCAGGGCGAGCTGTCTGAAGGCTTTTTTTAAGTCAGCCTCGGTCGCATCTCGTGCCACGCCCAGTAACTCATAGTAGTCTTTCATTTATCCTTCTTGTCAACGTCTTCAAATTCAGCTTCAACGACCTCTTCTTCAGGACCCTTTGCACCCGCATCCCCGGCACCCGTTTGAGCACCCGCAGTTTGAGCTCCGGCCTGGGCTCCTGCTGAGCGATATATGTGCTCCGCCAATTTGTGGGACTTTGTTGAGAGCTCTTCTATAGCTGATTTTATTTCAGATACTTCATTGCCGGTATCTTTAGCCCTTTTGCACCTTTCGAGGGCGTCCTGGATATCTTTCTTCTCAGGCTCTGTCAGCTTGTCTCCATAATCCTTGAGGGATTTTTCGACAGTGTAAACGAGCGTGTCTGCTTCGTTCCGTACCTCAGCAAGCTGTTTCTTCCGTTTGTCTTCCTCTGTATGCGCCTCAGCATCCCGTGTCATCTTCTTGATTTCTTCCTCGGTAAGACCGCTTGACGCAGTAATCTTTATTGATTGTTCTTTTCCTGTACCGAGGTCTTTTGCAGAAACATGCAGTATGCCATTTGCATCAATGTCGAAGGTTACCTCTATCTGGGGTATTCCCCTCGGTGCGGGCGGAATCCCGATGAGCTCGAAATTGCCGAGGAGTTTGTTATCGGCAGCCATCTCTCGCTCACCCTGGCATACTTTGATCGATACAGCCGGCTGGTTATCCGTTGCCGTGGAAAAGACCTGACTCTTCCTCGTCGGGATCGTGGTATTCCTCTCAATTATTTTCGTGAAAATTCCACCGAGTGTCTCTATGCCGAGTGATAAGGGAGTAACGTCAAGAAGTAGAACCTCCTTCACTTCTCCTTTAAGCACTGCGGCCTGGATCGCAGCTCCAACCGCAACAACCTCATCAGGGTTGACTGTCTTATTCGGTTCTTTTCCGAAAAAGCTCTGGACAGTTTGCTGTACCTTCGGAGTCCTTGTCTGGCCACCCACAAGGAGAACCTCGTCTATGTTTGAGGAAGAGAGATTAGCATCCGCCAAAGCATTCTTACACGGACCTGTTGTTCCGTCGATCAGATCTCCGACAAGTTGTTCAAACTTTGATCTCGACAGTTTCATGAGTAAATGTTTTGGACCTGAGGCATCAGCAGTTACGAAAGGAAGGTTTATTTCTGTTTCCGTTGCTGTTGAGAGCTCTATCTT
>JBGPPR010000229.1:0-2601 GCA_041488675.1 Thermodesulfovibrionia bacterium | reverse complement strand
CCCAACCCTCCCCCCTCAAGGGGGAGGAACCTGCTATAATCCCCTCTCCCCTGGAGGGAGAGGGCAAGGGTGAGGGGGATCATCTATGTCTTTACTATTATGAGACTGTTAATAACTCTTAAGATCTTTGCCGGTTCATAGCATAAATTATTTCATTAATCTTCAAATTGGGTTCTTAACCCCAACTGTTCTGCCAGCGGCAGAAGTTCACCGAGGATTTCAGAAATATTCTGATAACGCGCAGATGGTTCTTTCCGTGTTGCTTTCCTGAGAAAGGTGTGCAATTCCTCCGGCACATCATAAATTGTTGACCTAACGTCCGGGATATCCTTTTGCAGATGCGCGCTTATCAATGCTCCCACATCATCCCCGGTAAATGGCACCCGGCCGGCAATCATCTCATAAACCGTTATACCCAGTGAGTAGATATCTGTGCGCTCATCAACAGGGTTCCCCCTGATCTGCTCTGGTGAAATATAAGAAAGGGTTCCAGGGAAAAGGAAATTGGTGTCCACACATCCACGGAAACAGGCCAGTCCGAAATCGAAAATTTTCACCTGACCATCCGGCAGGATAAAGATGTTCTGTGGATTGATATCCTGATGGATGATACCTTTCTTATGCGCATATTCAAGACCAAAACAAATCTGGAGAGCAAAGTCTACTATTTTTGAGAGAGAGAGCTTCATGCTCCTCAGCATATGTTTCAGAGGTACACCATCAAGATATTCCATAATGATGAATACTGTCTGGTAAAGTTCCTCGGTATCGTATACTTTGATGATATTCGGGTGGTTTAATTGAGCAACGATGTTGGCTTCATTACGGAACGCCCCCAAGAAATCCTGATTCATGGCCAGTTCATGCTTGAGCATCTTGACGGCAACAGGCATGTTGAGCAGGATATCATTACCTTTGAAAATTAAACCGGATCCGCCATCGGCAATTCTTTCCGTTATGATATATCTACCGATTTTCCTGTCATCCGGCACTCTTGAGCTACTCAGCCGGTGGGCAATCACCTCAGACAAGAAATTCCTGAGGTCCGGATATCCCTGTGACAGTCTTTCAAATTGCTCTCTCCCCATGCTCAACAGATCCGTATCTGTTTGCGCGTACACATCAGCGCCCCTTATCTCCTCGTCAAATAATGCCATCTCCCCGAGTATGTCACCCTGCCCACGTTGGTCTATTTCAAACAGCATGTCATTTTTCTCCTGAGTCAGAACGCATGTGCCTTTCAGAATAAGATAAAAATCGTTCCCCTGTTCTCCCTGTGTAATAATCCTTTCGCCTTTTCTTACGCGGGAAAATGTCATATTCTGCAAGAACCGGCATGCAACGTCCTGAGGTAACGCATCAATAAGTCCTGAACAGAAATGGAACCGTAATCCACTTTGGGACTCCGGTTCTTTCGAAGACCTTGGTGGGAATAAAGCAGTCATCCCCTGGAGATTTTCCTGAGGCAGATGAATCTCCAGCAAATAACATTCCGACTGAAGATGTGAGGGGATTACCTTCCTAATCTGTCCATCCGAAAACATTTTTTAGGTGCTTATGTAAGACACGGTCTTTTTTTCTGCTTGTTCAATATACGTTATGATTAAGACTATAGACGGGACATCTCTTATTCGTCATACCGTTTTCTTATTTTCTTAAATAAACATCAATCCAGCCCGATATTTATTCTGCTGAATTTCTTTCAACCATCTAACAATAGCGGACTTTCCTGCAATGTTACACTCAGTTATCCCTGGTTCAAAAAACACAACATCTCCTTTTGCAAGGCGACAATCAGTTACCATACTGACCCCTTCTTTAGAAATATCGACGGAGGCACTGCCGCTGTGATATATCCTCTCCAGTCTTTCTTCGCGCAAGACTGTCACGTAAAACGTTAAAGGTTTTACGCATCCTTTCCTTTTAGACCTGCGTCTTTCTTCGATAGGAAAGATGTCAGAAAAGCTCATTCTGTCTTGTTCTGCACTATTAAGAAATTTTTCCATCCATTTTGCTGCCTGCTCGTCTTTTCCAATTATTTTTAAAAGTCCCTCCATCTCTTTGGCACGTTGTAACATGGAAGTGTTCATGGGTACATTCTCAAAAAGCTTGTTGTATATATCTATAGCCTCTGCATACATGCCGTCAGAAATACGTGAATCTGCCATTTTCAAAAAGAACTCCGCCCTCTTCATCTCCGTTTCAGTGAGTACTGAACTCCATGCCCCCATAAATCTCGAAAATTCATGTAAATTACTCCCGACTTTTTTTCTCGTTGTTACGTTCATTATCGGTTCCTCCTTTTCACTGCCGATTCTTTTGTTCTGACAGTGGCAGAATGATTTTACAATTTCTACTGATCAAAAGTAAGAATTCGAATTTCCAAAAATGACATTGCTACTATAGTGGAAAGGAGATTACAGATTGGTTACAGATTATTGATCTCACACTCTAACCCATTCTATGCATAAATTTTTTGACCAATAAGAGCAGATGGGGTATCGGAGCGGCTTTACAGAGTGTTCACCGCCCCGAGGCGGCTGACACTCTGTACCTCGGAGGTCCGCAGATGCGGACCGAGAATGAGCGATGATACTGCAT
>JBGPPR010000228.1:0-2605 GCA_041488675.1 Thermodesulfovibrionia bacterium | reverse complement strand
GGATCTCGCGTGATTTTCATCACATCAATTGCACTCTCTTAAATAGCAATTTAAAAGCAAAAACGTTGAAAGGAATTGAATCAATGGAACCACCACCGAACGGTAATATCAAAGACTTTGGCTTTCCCAAGATTCTTGTTTATTTAAATAGAAACAGGAAAAACGGGATCTTAACGGTAAAGACACCATCCTTCACAAAAAAGATATATATCCACAAAGGTGATGCTGTCTTTGCTTCATCAACCGATGACGATGACAGACTTGGTGAGACGCTCACCAAAATGGGAAAAATTACGTTAGAGCAATATGACAGGTCCGTGGAAATCCTTAAAAAGACAGGCAAGAGACAGGGCGACATCCTCGTTGAACTTGGATATCTGACACCTCAGGATATCGTCTGGGGTGTAAAATACCAGGTTAAGGATATCATCTATAGCCTATTCCAACTCCAGGATGCTGAGTATGAATTTTTAGAGAGGGAACTCTCTTCTGCCGCTCTCATAACATTGAAGATGAGCATGGGTAACCTCATTTATGAAGGTGTAAAGAGGATAGAGAACCTGAACAGAATACGGAGAGAGCTGCCGGATATGAATACTGTCTTGACGCTAAGCAGTGATCCCGTAAGCCTTTTCCAGGACGTAGTATTTAGCTCCTCGGACAAAAAGATGTTGTTTATGGTTGATGGGGAAAAGACGGTTAAAGAGATAATTGACAGTTCATTCTCCAACTCCTTTCAAGCCATGAAGACCCTGTATGTCTTGTGGTCCACAGGTATCCTTGAAGAAAGAAAGAATGGATCAGAAGGGGCGCAGGACACATTATCGTTAGATGATATACTCAACGCTTTTCATGAGGAGGAAGAGGCGCTCTTAAAAAGGATTAATGAGGTATATGCAAATCTTGGCAGGCTCGATCCAAATGAACTTCTGGAGATTGATGAGCAGTCAGACGGCGACACAGTACTGAACAATTATTATAAACTCGTGAAGGAATTTCATCCTGACAGGTACCTCAGTGTTAATGACCTTTCAATAAAGGACAAAGTCATATCAATCCTGGAAGCGACAACAAAGGCGTACTCACTGCTGAAAGATGATGATAAAAGAAGAGATTACTTTCATAAGCTGAGATCAATAGCACGAATGAACAGCTTCCTCAATGCCATCAAAAAGAGACGGGATAATTTCTTCGAAAGTTTAGAAGAGTCTGAATTAGTGAGCAGCTAAATCTACATATCGTTTCTAAAAAAGAAGTCTCTTCACAATTTTTCATAATTTCTTCATTGGCCCTTCACAAGTTTTTCGTATCCTAAACTCATGAACAACATAATAAAGGAGGATGACATGAGAAAGAAGCTTCTCATAATTTCCGTTAGTCTGTTTTTCCTCAGTGCGGGAAGCCTTCTGCTACCCGCCGAAGGCCCATGTAGTAATGTACACCTTAATGTCGGAATAGGGTTTCCACTGCCGCCGGCAGTCGTAATATCTGCTCCGCCTGCCGTCTACCCGATTCCAGGCAGTTATGCCTATTTCGCGCCCAATGCCGGTTTCCAGCTCTTTTTCCAGTCCGGATACTGGTACCGTCCATATAATGGATATTGGTACAGGGCCTCTTACTACAACGGCCCGTGGTATTACCTGCCGCCATCGCGTATTCCTGTTGGCTTTTCCCGTTTTTCGCATAATTATTACAGAATTCCTCCCAGACAGCGACTCATCTCTTACGGTTATCTAAGGGACCACTGGCGTGAATGGGACAGAGGACACTCCAGATGGGAAGACAGGAGAGACGATCGACACAGATATGAAAGGAATAGCTACGAAGGCAGGAGAGACTGGACAGGTGAAAATCGGTCTTGGGCAAACCATAATAGATAAATAAGCAGCATCCCTCCTTTCTTTAAATTTGGACTTGAGGTCAGATGCTGAACCTCAAGTCCCACAGGGAGGCCGCCCCGCCTCCCTTCTATTTTTCTTTACGGTTCATCCAGCTTTTGTACTGCATAACAAAAACCCCCTCTCTTGAGGGGAGAGGGTCAGGGAGAGGGTGATTGATAAATGACACCTAACAAACACGACACAGCTAAAGCAATTCAAAAAAATTCTTACAGATGCGGAAAGGGTACTATGGAGACATCTAAGGTTTTGCGATTCTGGAAGAATGAAGTTTTATCGAATATCGAAAGAGTGTTAGAAAAATAAGGGATTGTTTGAATCACCCTCCCCTCACACCCCTCCCCTCAAGGGAGGGGAAATAAGAAAGGAACCTTCCATTCTGGCTTGTCCAGAATCTTTCTTTGCTTACAGAAGGATTCTCGATGCGAGTCTTCGCTGAGAGTCGCTACGACCCGACAAGCGGGAATGACAACCATTGGAACAGAGTTCGCTATGAATTAAGTGGGCTAAAAGAATAACCTGCCGAAGGAATCCTGAGATTGTAAATAGAATCCTATATCCTCGCTAATTCTCAGGAATGAATCACTTTATCTTCTATACAGCCCCACAAGTTCAGCCTTTTCAAGAATATGTCCCTTCATGGCCCCCTCCAGATCGCTCTTCTTCGTTTTAGAACCCAGATTAAGCATGATATCAAGAGCATAGAG
>JBGPPR010000227.1:0-2614 GCA_041488675.1 Thermodesulfovibrionia bacterium | reverse complement strand
CACCTGGTGCTGAACGAGGCCGAAATCACCCTGCCCCGTTTCCTGGAAGATTTCGAGAAAGGTGATGCAGGCCATTTCTATACCACTGATCAGTGGGCAGACATGCGGAAGACACCCATTCCGCTTTGGGGGCTTATTAATATGAAGCACTATGCCTCAATCAATATCCAGTATTCCCGGGGCTGTCCCTTCAACTGTGAGTTTTGTGACATTACTCTGCTCTGCGGGCGCACGCCGCGCACCAAGGACAAAGACCAGATTATCAGGGAGATCGAGAGTGTTTACGCATCAGGGTTCAGTGGCCAGGTTTTCTTTGTTGACGACAATTTTATCGGGAACAAGAAAAAGCTGAAGGAGGAGGTCCTCCCCGCCATCATCGAATGGATGGAGAGGAGAAAGTATCCCTTCTCCTTCAATAC
This sequence comes from Thermodesulfovibrionia bacterium, assembly GCA_041488675.1. Classification (GTDB taxonomy): domain Bacteria; phylum Nitrospirota; class Thermodesulfovibrionia; order Thermodesulfovibrionales; family SM23-35; genus DASPRG01. Next base: position 2,195 of record JBGPPR010000227.1, on the reverse strand, counting down.
GCAGGCATCCATAGAACTGTCCGACCATAAAGACCTCATGGAGATGATGGTCAGGGCAGGATTCGATGTCGTCTTCGTCGGCATTGAGACCCCCCATGAGCAGAGCCTTGCAGAATGCAGTAAATTCCAGAACAAGAACCGCGATCTCCTCGCCAGTGTCAGGAAGATACAGAAGTCCGGCCTCGAGGTGCAGGGAGGATTCATTGTCGGTTTCGACAACGACCCCCTTACTATTTTCGCCACCCAGATCAGGTTCATCCAGGAGAGCGGGGTCGTCACGGCCATGGTCGGCATTCTCATTGCCCTTCCGCGCACGCAGCTCTATGAGAGACTCAAAAAGGAGTTGCTGCTGCTGAAAGAGACCTCGGGGAACAATACGGATTTCTCTACAAATTTTATCCCAAGGATGGACTATGACCTGCTGATCAGCGGCTACAAAAGGGTCCTAAGCACCCTGTATTCGCCAAGGCACTACTATGAAAGGGTCAGGACATTCCTGAGGGAATACATCCCCCCCCAAGAAAAAGAAGAAGGCCTTCCGGTTTCGGCCGAACTATTTCGGCGCATTCTTCAGGTCAATTGTCGTCCTCGGGGTAGTTGGAAAAGAACGGTTCCACTATTGGAGGCTTCTGCTCTGGACTGTGATCAGCCGTCCCCGCCTTCTTCCTCAGGCCGTTACTCTCTCGATCTACGGGTTTCATTTCCGCAAGATCTTTGAAAAACGCCTTAGTTGAAAGTAGAGGAGAAGATTTTGAAGGAGGCGAAGGAAGAAATACCGCATAGGCGATATTTATTGAAAACTCATCAAAGAGATAATAGTAAATGACAGAGTTTTTGAAACTGCGGACTGGTGAATGGCTTAAACAGAAAGCCTTTATAAAATTTTGCCCAGCATGCTCATGGTAGATGGTGTGGATAGAATTGGAGTTAATTTACACAAAATAATGGCAAAGGCGAGAAACCTGGAAAAAGCAGTCATCTTTATTTGACGAGTTTGAAGAAATCGCGGCAAGTCGAGATATCGCATCAAGGGTTGACAAGTCCATTACCAATGAATTTCTTAAACAGGTTCCTCTGCTCAAAAATCAAGGGAACAAGGTGTTGCTCGTGTGTGCCACCAACTATATCCGTCAGCTGGATGCCGCGCTGCTTCGTCCGTGACGGTTCGATTGCATCATACCGGTTGGTGGTTTGGACGAAGATGGAAGGAGAACGATTCTGGAACATTATTTGTCCAAGCTCCATGCGGAAGACATTGATCTGAATCTAATTGTCAAGATTACATCCCGCTTCACGCCTGCGGATATTGAATACCTCTTTCAACAAGTTGCTCAATTCGCGTTTGAACAGGAATATGCCAGCAGGCAAGATTATCGGGTAACCGCAGATACTTTTATTCAAATAATGCCAAAACTTCGTCCATCTCTGACGGATGAAATTATTGAAGAATTTCAAAAGGACAGTATCACCTATTCCCGGACATAGAGACATGCCGGAGAACACATGAATATGATAAACATATTTACCTTGAGATAGATTTATTCCTAATACTCGGATGTCGGATGATAGAACATGTGGGAAATTCTATTAAAGCCATTCTCCGTCATTCCATTTCCTTTTGTGTTTTTCAAGCATGATAAAAGCAAGCCATAGTTTTTCCATACTAGCAAATTTTTCGAAGTATGATGCATTTTCACCTATTAAAACATTACTGAATGCTATGGCTAAATCCCAGAACGTTGCATAATTTTCAATTACCATCTCTTGTAGTTGGTCTTGTCTTGGAAGCCAAACAGCCTTTATTGTCTTTAAATAAGATACCTTTTTCTCAAGATCACTCATAATTGGTTGACATGGTGAAGTCAAGCCTAATGATATCGAGACATAAAAGTCTTCAAACTCAGGTTGCCACTGCTCTTGTATCTCTTCTATACCCTCACACATCCTGATATAGTTAGACGATTTATCCATAAAACCTCGTAATTGTCAAAACATAAGGGCTATCTGACGCAGAGGGATCCTCACTATACACTCAACTCTTCGCATAATCTAAGAAATTCTTCTTTTACTTTCGTCAAAGACGGCAATTTGTGTTCATCTAATTCGTGATCTATCTTTTTAGCTGTTCTAAAGTCCATGTCAGTAAGATAATTTTTTTTAATCTCGTCTGCGGTTTGAAATTCATGAAATAGGTG
>JBGPPR010000226.1:0-2616 GCA_041488675.1 Thermodesulfovibrionia bacterium | reverse complement strand
AGTATCTTATCAACCGAATCTTTAATCAGAGGAGTAATAACTGTTCCTTCAAATACGCCTTTCAATTCATCGTGCATTACTTTCTCTGTAATGTCGGGCACTGCTTCACCCAATATCTTATCGACTGAATCTTTTATTAAGGGAGTAAGAGAGGAAGATATAATATCTTTCAGATCAAGTGAAGATAATAATGACGACACTTTACTGTCAAGGTTCTTCTCGAATATCTCTTTCAGCTCTTCTTTTGACGGCAGCTCTGCCTCCAATATCCCCGCTTCCTCAACAGGCACTGCCTCTTCAGCAAAAGAGGGCGCGGCCTTCTTCGGTTCCTCTTCAAGACTGATTCCCATCTCCTTCGCAGCTTGATAGATGTGTTCCTTGTCAATCCCTGCTTCCTCTTCCGGAAGAATTTTTTCAATATCTCCAGGCCCGGTAATTTCCTCCATTGCCCACAGGTCTTCTTCAACCGTCGCCCCTTCTGCAAGAGTTGCCCGAGAAACACGAAAGGTTCCTTCTTCCCGTGCGGCTGAGGATGCAATCGCATCATGGATTTTGTTTATCAATTCCTGGGCATCAAAAGGCTTAATAACAAAACCATCTGCACCAACTTTTTTTGCACTTTCTTCATCAAAAGGTTCAAATGCTCCTGCAAGGAGCAGTACGGGTATTCTCGAAGTAGATGGATCCTGTTTTATCTTCTCACAAAGAAGATAGCCGTTCATCTTAGGCATCTCAACATCAGCAAGAACAATATCAGGATTGAAAGTTGGGATAGCGGCCAGGGCATCTTCTCCATCGACTGTTGTCTTGATTTCAAATCCTTCCCCTGAAAGGACTAATTCGACTACTTTGTGGATGGTAATACTGTCATCAGCAAGTAGTAATCTGCGCAAGTTTCACCTCACAAAAAAAAGTTAAGTATCCTTCGAAATTTTATTGTTACGTGCTGAAAAAGTCAAGAGTTATCATGTGACCTGTTGTTCGCCACGACAATGACGCAAATAATAAACTCCTATGAACGAATATCCGGGCTAAGCTGAATTTCAGGGAATTCTTTGATTAGATCTTTTTCCGTAGAAATCTCTGAGAACATAAAGCACAGTAAAGAAAACGGCTCCGCTCACATTCGCCAGTTCATCTGAAAAAGAGAATTCTCTCCAGGGTAGTGCAGTCTGTATTATTTCCATTGCAAACCCAACCAATGAAGCAAGGATTACAGATAGAATCCCTGATTTTACTATTGACGCCTTCGACCGCAAATTTCTTAAAAAGACAATTGCGGTTATTCCATACATTACAAAATGAATTACCTTGTCAGTCGGATACCTTCCCTCTACGCCCTTAATTGGCAAGACAGACAATAGAAGAACAATGAAAAGCCACAGAACCATTGAAATCAATTACTTTCCCCCAAGACTTTTCTCGTAGAGTTCCCTCTTGCTCATACCATAGGCTTCTGCGACTTTCTTTACAGCCTCTTTTCTTCCAAGTCCTTTTTTCATTAACGTGTTCACCTCCGCAAGGGCATCATCAGTTGTCGGCCTGACTTCCCCTGGCCTTCCCTCCACGACAATGACATACTCTCCTGCTATTGTCGTTTGTTCAAGCCTCCTGAATACTTCAGAAATACTGCCCCTGATAATCTCTTCATGAATTTTACTGATCTCCTTTATGACTGCCGCTTTTCTCTGCCCCAGGATATCCTCCATATCTGAAAGAGCCTCAACAATTCTGTGTGGTGCTTCATAGAAAACAAGGGTCCTCGGTTCATAACTCAGTTCTTTGAGTACTTTCCGGCGATGACTCTTCTTGGCTGGAAGAAATCCAATAAATGTAAACTCATCCGTTGAAAGACCTGATACAGAAAGGGCGGCAATCAAAGCAGTTGCGCCCGGAATTGAGATTACGTCAATGCCTTCCTCCAATGACTTTCTTACCAGCACCGCCCCCGGATCAGATACTCCCGGGGTACCCGCATCCGAAATAAGAGCAACAGACTGGCCTGAATGAAGTCTATCAAGGATCTCTGATGACTTAACCCTCTCCTTCTCTCCCCAGTAGCTTATTAACGGCTTGGAAATACCGTAGTAAGTCAGAAGCTTGCTGGAGTGGCGTGTGTCCTCGGCTGCAATAATGTCTACCTCCTTAAGAATCTTCAATGCCCGCAGAGTGATATCCTCGAGATTTCCTATAGGTGTTGAGACTATATAGAGGGTGCCCTTCACTCTATCTTCAAGAGCTTTCTGAGTCGCCGGTCTGCCCGAACAATTTCATCTACATCATCACCTGTGATTTCCCATGTGTACTTATCCTCTGCTGAACGTCTGAGCTTAATTTTAGCCGGCTTCTTGGGCTTTACCTGCTGGATTTCGGGTTGCTTTTTTACCTGGAAGGTTTTTGTATCCTGTGAAAAGACAGAACCGGAGATCAAAAAGATTAAAGAAAGGGATAGAACCACTGCAAGAAAGACGATGTTATGTTTCGTTTTTAGTGCTTGTACCATTAGTATTATCTGTTTATTGTAATTCGATCCTTTAACTATTCTCTACGTCGACTCAATAGCCTCTGTATTTATTCGTTATCGGGAAACGCCTGTCGCGACCAAAAGCCCTCTGT
>JBGPPR010000225.1:0-2634 GCA_041488675.1 Thermodesulfovibrionia bacterium | reverse complement strand
TGAGCAGAGATTATTTCAAATGAGTCAGAGTGCAAGAAGATATATACCATGACTATTCGTGAACAGACAGAGGAGATAGAAAGAAGAACCCTACATTCAAAAGCGTGCCTGAGTTCTCAGAGCAGGGGAAGGCTGAAACGAGAGAAGGAAGGTGAAATCAGGACATGTTTCCAGAGAGACCGCGACAGGATCATTCATTCCAAAGCATTCAGACGACTGAAACACAAGACACAGGTATTTCTCGCTCCAGCAGGAGATCATTACAGAACACGACTCACTCATGTGCTTGAGGTATCACAGATAGCGAGGACAATAGCAAGGGCGCTGAGGTTGAATGAGGATTTAACAGAGGCTATAGCATTGGGGCATGACCTTGGGCATACCCCTTTCGGACATGCGGGGGAAGCTGTGTTACGGGAGATATACCCGGGAGGGTTCGAGCATTATGAGCAGAGTCTCAGGGTTGTCGATTTCCTTGAGAAAGGCGGCAAGGGTCTAAATCTCACCTATGAGGTGAGAAATGGAATCATAAGACATTCAAAAGGTAAGGGTTCGATTTTACCTGAAAAGAAGTCTGAGAAGGCGGACACCTTTGAGGGCCAGGTTGTGCGTGTTTCAGATACTATTGCCTATGTAAACCATGACCTTGATGACGCATTGAGGGCAGAGGTGATTAAGCGGTCGGACATTCCGAAGGAGGTTCTGAAGGTTCTCGGAGATTCCCATTCGAAAAGGATAGATACGATGGTAAAAGACCTAATTCATCGTTCCCAAGAGGAAGACTGTGAAGCACTTCGGATGAGTGATGATATCTCGTCAGCCATATACATGCTGAGAGACTTTCTCTATGAACGGGTATATGAAAGCAATAAGCTGATCAAAGAATTCAGAAAGGCCAAGAAAGTTCTACAAGATCTTTATACGTATTACCTCGAACATGTTGATGAGATATTCGCAGATATACCGAAAGAAAAAAAGTCAGACAAACATCGTTTGGTGTGCGACTTCATTGCCGGCATGACGGACAGGTTTGCCCTCATGACTTACGAGAGGCTTTTTCTCCCCCAGCAATGGACAGTGCTTTAAGAAAAAGGCCGGAAATACCCCTCTTTGGTCCGCCTCAGGCGGAAGGGGTTCGGGGAGATTTTATGAATAATCTGATGTACATGATTTCTTAAAATCCCCCTTCATCCCCTCGGTTGCGAGTCGTACCGACCTTTTCCAAGGAGGGAGTGACTCCTTGGCCCCTTTTTGGACACCTCAGCATATGGTAAAATTTTACTATGCCGGCCAATCTTCCACCGGAATATTTTGATGCTGAAAAGAGATTTAGACAGGCCTCCGCTCCTGCTGAGAAAGTATCGGCTCTTGAAGAGCTCATTGCCACGATACCAAAGCACAAAGGTACAGACAAACTCAGGGGAGATTTAAGGAGGAAACTTTCGCAACTCAAGAAAGAAGCAGAGACATTAAGAAGATCAAAGAAGGGAGGCAGGGGTGATACTTATGTTGTTCAAAGAGAAGGGGCGGCTCAGGCTGCTCTTGTAGGATTTCCTAATTCCGGCAAGTCCTCCATCCTTGCAAGCCTGACAAATGCCACACCTGTAATAGCGGATTATCCTATCTCAACAGTGACTCCATTGCCCGGCATGATGCCTTATGAGGATATCAAGATCCAGATCATAGATTTGCCTCCTCTGGGAAATGAATCGACAGATGGATGGGTATCGGGTATTCTCAGGATCAGTGATGCTCTGCTCCTTGTCCTGGATAGTACTGAGGATCTTGAGGCACAGGCGGAACTTCTTATCGAACAACTTGGAAGATGGAGAATCTATATTCTTGAGTCTCAATTTTCAGAATCCGAGTCTTCTATCGGAGTATTCAAAAAGGCCCTTCTTGTTTCGAATAAAAGAGACTATCCTGGTACGGAAGAAAATTTTATCAGACTCAAGGAGCGATATGGTCATCATTGCCCCTGTATTTCGGTATCAGTCCTGAAAAAAGAGAACCTCGAAGAATTGAAAAGGGCTATATTTGAGGTTTCACGAATTATCAGGGTTTACTCAAAACCTCCAGGAAAAGACCCGGACCTTTCTACTCCGTTCACGATACCATTGGGCTCGACAGTGCTTGATCTTGCAAAGTCTATTCATAAGGATTTTGTGCCGAATCTGAAATATGCAAGGATCTGGGGCTCTGCACGATTCGACGGTCAGCGTGTAGAAAAGAGTTATGTACTAAAAGACAGAGACGTTGTCGAGTTCCGTATCTGACTTCAGAGTGCCGTAGTCCCAAAGAGCAGAAGTCCAGAAGCCTGCTTGTGCGTTTTTACTCTTCTGCGCTTTGGGACTGTCGCTCTTTTGTACTTCTGAATTTCTGCACTGCCTTTGGAGTAGTGAGAATTACAGGAAGAGGTTCGATTTCTTCTGGTTATATGACTTCAAATAAGCAAAATGATATTGACAAAAGCAATACCTTTTGTTAAAAAATAATACATATGGAGATAACCTGGTTCGAATGGGATGATAACAACATCCAACATATTGCAAGGCATCATTTATCGCCAGATGAAGTTGAGAGTGTAGCGTTTGATGACGAGCCATGGATTAAAAAAGGCCGAAAGGGAACTCG
>JBGPPR010000224.1:0-2650 GCA_041488675.1 Thermodesulfovibrionia bacterium | reverse complement strand
GTCTTTTTTCTTAGTCATTCAGATATATAATGGTTTTGTTATCCCTGTAGGTGAAAAACCTACACAGAATAACGTCAATGTCTTACAAGAAAATCAGATATATACTGATATTTTTGTCTGTTTCTCATATGTACGATTGAGCATAAGATATTACTGACAAATTGAAAGGGGGATGAAATGGCAAAGGTTTTGCGTTGTGGCGATATGGGTTCAGAATGTAACTGGGTAGGTCGTGCTGAGACAGAAGAAGCGCTTTTTAAAATGGCAGCTAAGCATGCTGCGGAAGCTCATGGCATGAAGGAGATTCCAAAAGAACTCCTTGCAAAAGCCAAAGCGGTAATGCGCGACGAATAGCATTATTCACAGGTAAGAGGAAGATCCAGATGGCAAACATTATAGTGGAGGTCGGAAAACCAGACGCGAGCGTGTTTGCCATTTTGTGGACATTACTCCTCAGTGCAGTTCATTGGATCGACAAAGAGGCAAGAGCTGAAGATGACATTCATTCGCTTGCCATTTTCGCCCCTTTATCAGTATGGGAGGTGAACATGCAGGAATGCTGTAGCAGACGGGATTTTTTTAGGATGCTGGGATTGGGAACATTGGGTTTTGGCTTCAGTGTTTCCATCTATGACGGTATATATCAGTACGCCGAGGCCGAAAGCGAGATGAACACCCAAACAAAGGGGCACTTGTCAGTCCTCTTTCATCCGATACGGTGAGCATTTAATTAAAAGGCTTCCGGCATCTGACCAAAATGTTCTTTGGCATCTTTTGCGAATTCTCTGAGCCTCCTGTCAACGAAATAATTCACTGTGCCTTCCGGGAAAGAACCGTCTGCGCGCTTTTCCCCTGCCGGTACACCTGTCAGGATCTCAATTCCTTCATCAATGGTTCTCACTGAATAAATATGGAATTGACCTTCCTGTACTGTCCTTACAACATCTTCTCTCAGAACCAGATTCCTTATATTCTGATAAGGGATCATAACCCCCTGGTCACCTGTTAATCCCTTCGCTTTACACACATCAAAGAATCCCTCTATCTTCTGGTTCACTCCCCCAATGGGCTGAATTTCACCTTTTTGATTTACTGACCCAGTAATGGCTATATCCTGTCTGACAGGCAAATCCGAAAGGCTGGAAAGGATCGCATAAAGCTCGGTCGAGGATGCACTATCTCCTTCTATGCCTGTATAAGATTGCTCAAAACAGAGACTTGCCGAAAGAGACAGAGGTTTATCCTGGGCATATTGCCATCCGAGATAACCGGACAGAATAAGAACACCTTTGTCATGGATGTGGCCGCTCAGTTGAGACTCCCTCTCGATGTTGATGACCCCCCGCCTACCCAGGAAAGTCTTTGCTGTAATTCGGGAAGGCCGTCCGAAGCTGAAGGTACCGAGGTCATATACAGAAAGACCGTTGACCTGTCCGGCAACAGATCCCTTCACATCGACCATGAGGGTTCCCTCTGTGATAAGCTGACGGATACGCTCTGCAATTAGGTCAATGCGATGTATTTTCTCTTTAACTGCCTTATGCACATGTTCTCCCTTTATGAGCTGGCTTTGAGAATCCTTTGCCCAGTAATCAGCCTCGATAAGTAAATCCTTCAACTGCCCAAACCGTGCAGAGAGCTTCTCCTGGTCACTTACTGTCCTCGATGCAAATTCTATGACCTTCGCAACTCCTGAACGGTCAAAAGGGAGAAGCTTTTCCTCGTCGCAGCAACTGCGGATAAAACAGGCATAAGCCATTATATTTTCATCGGAGAGTTCGACCTGATAGTCAAAATCAGCCTTCACCTTGAACATCTCCCAGAAATCTTCATCGTAAGCAGAGAGAATCTGATATAGCTGGTCATCACCCATCGCAGTTATTTTGAGTTCCACGGGCATGGGCTGGGGCCTCATACCCTGCGGCGTCAGAAAACTGAACTGTTCCCAGGGATCTTCCACGCGGACCTCTTTCGTTCTGATCACTCTTTTGAGTCCTTCCCAGACCCCGGGGTTGAGCAACACATCGCGGATATTGAGAACAAGGTAGCCTCCGTTAGCCAATTGGATTGCTCCCGGTTTGATCATGCCGTGGTCGCTTATATAGGTGCCCATCAATGCCCGCCGTTCAACTTTACCGAACATATTAAACCAGTTGGGGTTCGGTTCAATAATGATTGGAGGACCGTCCAGTGCACTATTGTCAACAAAGATATTTACCTTGTACGCAATAAACGAGTCTATCTGACTCACAGGCGGAAAAGCTGGAAGTTGCGAGGGCAAAGTGGACTGAATGAATACCTCAAGTTTCGTCAGAGTATATTCCTTTGCCTCTTTAAGAAAATTACCAACCTCAGGATATTCGCTGTAAACCTTGAGGAGATCTTCAAAGGGACGGGAGACAGCAAATTCTCCGATCTTAAGGTCGATCTCCTTCATTTTTTCTGCCACTTCGTTTTCCATCTCACGCAATCTGGTATTTGTCTCATCAACTTTCCTCATCATTTCCAGACGCTTTGAATCAATCGCCTCCCTTTCTTTTTCTGGAAGTGCCAGGAATTCCTCTCTTGACATGGGTTTTCCATCGACCACAGGTACAACTGCAGCTCCAATCGGCGAAGGCTCTACCAAAAGATTTTTCCCCAGAGCTTC
>JBGPPR010000223.1:0-2661 GCA_041488675.1 Thermodesulfovibrionia bacterium | reverse complement strand
GAGAGAGCCGAAAGACTCGAAAAAGCTGTTGCAGCCGTAATAGAGGAAGGAAGATACGTGACCTATGATATGAAGCCGGCATTTGATGACCCGACTGCTGCAACAACGTCAATGGTTGCGGATGCCATTATTGGCAGACTTTCCTAATCCGTTCAATGGAAACCGATAACTCGCCGATAGAAGAATTTAGAAACCCAAATTTTAAATTTTTGATTTTAAATTTTCTATTTCTTCTTTAAAACCCATGTGGCCCGACATTCTTCTTATCATCATTTTCATTCTCTTAAACGGTCTCTTTGCTTCAGCTGAGATTGCCGTGGTTACTCTCAGGAGAACGCGTGTCAAGCAACTTATCGAGGAGGGAAGCAAACGTGCTGTGATTCTGGATAAATTTAGGGAAGAGCCGGATAAATTCCTTGCGACAGTCCAGGTTGGTATCACACTGGCTGCAGTTCTCGCATCCGCCATCGGTGGTGCAACAGCGGTTCAAATAATAAAACCCATGCTTTCAACTGTTCCCATACCCGTCATTTCAGCCTCAAGCCAGGCGATCGCCATAGGTATCGTAGCGGCAATAATAACGTATTTCTTCATCGTCTTCGGAGAACTTATCCCAAAATCGATAGCCCTTAGCCGTCCGGAAACGATCGGTCTTTTGATCGCACCGTTCATACAGAAGTTTTCCACTTTGGCCTCACCTTTTGTCCAAATCCTTAGGGTAAGTACAAATCTACTGTTGAAGCCCTTCGGTAAGAGGGCCTTTAGTCAGCGAGGATACATTTCAGAGGAAGAGATAAAACTCCTCCTGGAGGAAGGCAAAGAAAGGGGCATTTTTGAAGACGGGGAAAAAGAGCTCATACACAGCGTTTTTGAATTTACCGATATGTCGGTTAAAGAGGTGATGGTACCATCCACTCAAATGGTAACGATAAGCCTTGGCATGTCTATGGAAGATATAAAAATGACAATCGTAGAAGAACAGTTTTCCCGCTACCCTGTTGTCGGTAAAGACTTGAATGATATTCGGGGAATTCTCTACGCAAGAGATTTCCTGAACACGCTGGTGAGAGGAGGAGCCGACATCAGGAAACTCATTAAGCCGCCTTTTTTCATTCCCGAGACACTGAAGATAAGTAACCTCTTGAGAGAAATGCAGCGAAAAAGGGTACATATGGCACTAATTATCGATGAATATGGAGGGGTCTCCGGTCTTGTAACCATGGAGGATATCCTGGAGGAAATTGTAGGAGAAATAAGGGATGAATACGATGTTGAAAGCCCCGTTATGCAACTCGGTGACGGAACATTCCGCATCGATGCATCAATCAGCACAAGGGACCTCAAAGAGGACTATGAGATAGAGATACCGGAATCTACGGAATATGAAACCCTGAGTGGTTTTTTACTGACAGCCCTGCAAAAAATTCCAAAAATTGGGGATGTTGTTCATATAGATAACAAGAAAATAACTATATTAGAGATGGTGGGTCAGCGGATCTCCAAGGTAAAACTCGAAAAGGCGCCGGAAGATACAATTCAAGAATAATTTTTTTGCCAATATTCTTTTCTATCCTTTATAATCTTACATCCCAATGAGAAAAAAGGTATCAGTAATAGGTGCTGGAAATGTTGGTGCTACAACCGCGCAGTTCGTCGTGCAGTCGGGAATTGCCGATGCCGTTCTTTTCGATGTTGTAGATGGACTGCCTCAGGGAAAAGCACTTGACCTTGCAGAGGCATGCCCCCTCTGGAACTCACCATCAACAATTATAGGTACACAGGACTACTCCGATACAAAAGATTCCGATATCATTGTTATCACTGCCGGGCTTGCAAGAAAACCCGGCATGTCAAGAAACGATCTCCTCCTTGCAAATGCTAATATCGTAAAGGAAGTATGCATTGAAATAGCAAAGATGTCCCCGAATGCTATCGCCATCGTCGTAACGAATCCGATGGATGTCATGGCACAACTTGCCTGGAAGACTACAGAGTTTTCGTGCAAGCGCGTGATGGGCATGGGCGGGATCCTTGACGCCTCGAGATTAAGAACATTTCTTTCCCGGGAGTTACGGGTGTCGCCTGAAGACATAGAAGCGCTTGTACTTGGCGGTCATGGAGATGATATGGTTCCACTTTCGCGATTTATGACAGTAAAAGGGATACAGATGACAGAACTCCTACCCAAAAAGAAAATTGACGCACTGATAGAGAGAACAAGAAATGGAGGTGCAGAGATCGTCTCATTGCTGAAATCAGGCAGCGCTTATTATGCCCCTGCAGCAGCAATATTCCAGATGATAAAGTCAATTCTTCTTGATGAAAAGAGATTGTTCCCCTGTGCTGCTTATCTGAACGGGGAATATGGCATTAAGGATACCTATATGGGTGTGCCCGTTATACTTGGAAAAGAAGGCGTTGAAAGGATTGTAGAGATAAAACTTACCAAAGAAGAAAAGGCTCAATTCAGAAAATCCTGTACCTCTGTCAGAAAACTGATAAAGAAATTCTCAATATGATGGAGGAATGATGGAAAGAACACTCTCAATAGTAAAACCGGATGGCGTGAAAAAAAATCTCATCGGTGAGGTAATAAAACGGTTCGAACAGAATAACCTCAGGATTGTCGCATTAAAAATGCTGAAGCTTTGTAAGAGAGAG
>JBGPPR010000222.1:0-2669 GCA_041488675.1 Thermodesulfovibrionia bacterium | reverse complement strand
CGAGGTTGTCAAGTTTTTAGTTGAAACTGTCTGAGTAGCTCCCAACAATTTCACTCCTTATGCCGCCTTCTGTAGTACGACATCCTTTTTATCGGCAGCTTCGATCTGCTCGATAACGATGGGAATCGAAGCGAACCCCTTGATCCGTTTGAATCCTTTTTCACAGTGAAGAAGCACCGAGGCCAGCCACCGCTGCATCATCCTGCTGTTACGATACCGTTTGATATTGCCCTCACAATCCCTCACCGTGGAGAACATGCTCTCAATGGGATTCGTCGAATGAAGGGTTTTCCTCAGCAAAGGAGGGACATTTAGCCGATGCAGGGTGAGGATCTCCTCTATCGCCTCCATGAGTGAATCAGCCGCCGACTCATTGATACCTCTGAGCCATTTCTCCATCTCCAGCAACATCTGACGGGCGTCCTCATAGTGCGTCTGTTCCAGAGCTGTCCTGAACCGCCGGTGTGCCTCTTTCCGATACCGCTTCGCCAGATGCTTCTGGATGTTCCGGTCTTTGTGTATGGTACACCTCTGATGGATCAGCTTCTTGCCGAACTTCTCCTTTAATGCCTTGATTATTCCCTTACCTCCATCCGTAATCCAGATGATTTTCCGTGAGAGCCGTAATCCCCGCCGCTCCATATCCGCAAGCAACTCCTCGCAGAGCTCATGGTTTTCCGTTGCCCCCTGCCAAAAGCCCAATACTGTCTTTGCTCCGGATGTGTCAATCCCTAACCCGATAATGAACGCCTCTCCCCCGCGATGTATGGTATCAAGGAAGATCGCAAAAGGAATAAGCTCAGACAACGACCGCTCCTTAAACTCCTGAAGCTGCCCGGCCGTAGCTGTAATGATATGCCGTGATACCGAACTTGCAGACACCCCAAACGCCTGTGCTGCCTCTACTACGGTCTCCGCGTATTTCTGACACGACAAACCCCTCAGCACCTTTGTCAGTAGCTCTTCCGAAAATCCGTCAGGCTCTTTTAGTCTCTCGTAGCTCTTCAGGGCAATCTCTCCCTGAGGCCCGCGAAGCCTCGGATGTTCTATGCGTATCTTCTGGTCCCCTATATAGGCCGAACCACCCTGGCTAGCCCATTTCCGCATGTCAGGGGAGAAGGGCTGATAGTCAGGCCCAGCTATCTCCTCCCGCTCAATGTACATGATCGCCTCGGCTACCATTCTGCCCAGTTCCTTCATGCATATGTCAAATCCCTGCTTGCCTTTTGCGAATATCTGATACATCTGCTCTACGATCCACTGCCTCCCATACGTCTCCTGCATCCCCTTGATTGCTTTTTTCCTCTTCTTTGTGGTTTCCTTCATATGTGGCTCCTTTCTTAAATGATTTATCCGTTCCGTGGATTATGCCACGGGGGAGCCACTCTTTCAAGGTTCAACTAAAAATAGTATATCCTCAATTCCATCCTCAAAATTAGGCATTTTTTGTTATGCGCGTCCGAAAACTGGGCATTTTTCATGGTCGGCCATGCGATTTATCGCCTTCAACTCTAAAGTTCTTCTCGAAGTTTGGTTTGGGCAACAGCCCGTAAAGAATTGACCCCCATAGATTACGGGCTCTTTATAACGTACGGAGTATAATTATAAATGCTCAGCCTTGAGGTTTTGGCCGCAGTTGTTAAGGGTTTGTCAATAGTCCTTTAAAAGAAGGTGAGATACCGAAGTTCTCGATACATTCGAAAACCATCTTGGTTAATAGGAAAAAATATGTCTTGCAAATATTCAGAATGTTTCTGTTTGGAAAATAATCATGTTCAATCCTCAATTCACTTATCTTTCCAATTAACCCATTTGGTTCGTCTCCATCCTTCAAAGCTCTGAGATCAAATGTCTTCCCCTCACAGTTATCTTGGCTCCACTTCCAAAAATCTTCAGGCCGCAGATTCTTGCCACACATAAACTTCTCTATACTATCTTTGCTGATTGTGAATGAGAATAAAAATTTTTCACCCATTTCCCCTTCCTTTTCCGCTGCATTTCTCATTTTCGTAATTTTTTTGAAAAAATCTGATTGTCCTTTTACTCCCACTTTTGCATTAGACTGATACCACTGCTCCCATGCTGGAACCTTACCATATTCTTTCCTCATAACCCAAGTGACCGTGCGAGCATGAAGTACAAAAGCACTAAGGTGGTAATGAAAATTTGTTGACTCGAGGTAACTCTTGTTCATCTCAGAGAGAAAGAAACACGCCTCTTTGAGTCTTTTTAAAGTTTTTCCATGAACTTCAAGAGTGAGAAGATGGTTAATTGTCTTATCAATAAACTTAGGGTCATTTGCAAAACTCTCAATGAGGTTCTCTATATCCATTATTAATGTTGCACAATAAAGAAAAATGCTGTCAATAGTGGACAACCAGTCCAAATTATGTGCAACTGCTGAAGCGCGCATTACGCCTGATTGTTCCATATGCTATACATTTGTTAACTTCATCCATAAGTCATTATTTGTTGCCAAACATTCATGTATACACTACTAAATGAACGTTGAACTTTTATTGTGGTTCCAGGATGCGTGTAGTTCAGGAAG
Source organism: Thermodesulfovibrionia bacterium (assembly GCA_041488675.1). Lineage (GTDB taxonomy): Bacteria > Nitrospirota > Thermodesulfovibrionia > Thermodesulfovibrionales > SM23-35 > DASPRG01. The sequence goes on along the minus strand of JBGPPR010000222.1, from coordinate 118 downwards.
AAACGGATATTTCACTATTGCAAAAATATAACAAATTCGAGGTGGCTATTCTGGCGATTGCTTGGTGACGGTTGTTATGTAAGAGCGGATAGGATTCTTAAGAGAGAAAGAGTAAATT
>JBGPPR010000221.1:0-2676 GCA_041488675.1 Thermodesulfovibrionia bacterium | reverse complement strand
TTGACGAATATATCCATTCCGCCAAGATGAAGTCCTGCCCTTTTTTCGAGCACTGCCACAAGGAGGTTCACCCTGTTGAAGTCAACTCCTATCGTCGTCCTCCGGGGCATCCCGAAGTTCGTCTGAGAGACAAGGGATTGGATCTCGACCATCAGGGGTCTTGTACCTTCGAGGGCTGCAACAACCGTCGAGCCTGACACGTTCTGTGGCCTTTCCAAAAGAAAAAGTTCTGATGGATTTTCTATCTCTCTGAGTCCCGAGTCAGACATTTCGAAAACACCAATTTCATTCGTTGATCCGAAACGGTTTTTGACTGTTCGCAGGATCCGGTATGAATGTCCCCTGTCACCTTCAAAATAGAGAACGGTATCCACGATGTGCTCAAGCACGCGGGGACCGGCAATTGCACCCTCCTTGGTTACATGGCCGACAAGAAAGATGGGGATATCTGATTTTTTTGCAAAGAGCATAAGTTTTGCAGCGCATTCCCTTACCTGGCTTACAGAGCCGGGAGCAGAAAGAATCTCCTCTGTATAGACGGTCTGGATAGAGTCTATGACTATTGCTTTTGGTACGAGTTTTAATGCCGTCTCAAGGATGCTTCTGAGGGAAGTTTCTGAAAACAAAATTATATCATCAGAGATTATCGACAACCTTTCGGCCCTGATCTTTATCTGTTCAGGGGACTCTTCGCCTGAGACATAGAGTACCTGTCCATATTTCGAAAGACCTGCAATGGCCTGCAGGAGCATTGTAGATTTCCCAATGCCAGGGTCACCACCAACAAGCACTACCGAGCCTGTAACAACACCCCCTCCGAGAACCCTGTCGAGTTCTCGTATTCCTGTTGAAGTCCTCTGTCCATATCCGGGCTTGATTGAACTCAGGAGCTGCGGTTCAGACTTGCGGAACTGCGCAGGGAGAGAAAGTCGAGAAGGAACCGTTTCTTTCCTTTCTTCAACAAGGGTGTTCCACTCTCCACAATCAGGACACTTGCCAAGCCACTTAGGGCTCGTATACCCACATGACTGACATTGATAAAAGGTCTTTACTTTCGGCATGGTTTTAATCTCTTTAATTCAAAAGGGTCGAGGATTCGAGGATCAAGGGTCGAAGAGTTTTTGTATTTCACTGGAACCCTTGACCACTTGAATCCTGTTTATCTTGATTTAATTATAGCAGAAGCTTAGTAAAGTTTAAGGATGCGAAGAAGCTTTGACAACTGAATTTTCTTTTTGTTATCATGTAGTCAAAAATGTAATCATAGGGGGGGTAAGAAATATGGTGCGTACTCAGGTTCAGCTAACGGAGCAACAGGCGAAGGCACTAAAGAAATTAGCCTCATCACGGCATCTTTCTATAGCAGAGATCATAAGACAGGCAGTGGATACCATGATCAGATCAAATATAGTTGTTGATGCTGAAGAAAGGCGCAAAAGGGCACTTGATGCAGCCGGGCGATTTCGTTCTGGCTTGCGTGATCTTTCTACTGAACACGACAAATACCTTGAAGAAGCATTTAGTGAGTAAATGGTAATCTTTATTGATACATCGGCATTTCTCGCCATTCTGAATGAAGATGATAAAAACCATTTAGTGGCAAGAAAACTGTGGAATAAGTTGCTTGACTCAGAAAATGTGCTTATCAGCAATAACTATGTTCTTGTAGAAAGCTTTGCCCTTATACAACGGCGACTTGGCATGGAAGCAGTCAGGGTATTCCAGGAAGATGTATTACCGTTAATAAATATAGAATGGATTGACAGCGGGATACATAAATCTGGAATAAGTGCACTTCTTGCTGCGTCGCGGCGGAAACTCAGTCTTGTTGATTGCGTCAGTTTTGAGATTATGCGGACTCTGGGAATCAAGAACGTTTTTGCCTTCGACCCTCATTTCGCAGAGATGGGCTTTAAATCTATTTCATAAGATATTTTCGTTTTCTTTTCTCAACAATTTTTCTGAATACTGCCTTAAGAACCCCCTTTTTCTAAAGGTCTACGACTCGTAGAGAAGATGGAGGGGGATTACTGGTAGTTTAATAGAAAACAACAACATGGCTCGGAATAAAGAGAAAGCGAGTTACGTAAAGGTAATCTGGCATGATCGCTCTCCTCTCTGTCATTATCCGGCTCGACCGGATAATCCAAGTCTTCCGGGGAAATAGTTCTCTATCCACATGCTTATAAGCAAGCGGCTGTCTCGGTGTCATTCTGAGTGCAGCGAAGAATCTTGTCTTTAGATTGCTTTGTCATCCGCCTAAGGCGGATTCCTCGCAATGACAGCGGAGAGAATTATTGGGGATAGTACATTGGCTTCAATGACGTTTCGACCTGACTGTAATCCTTAAGTGACAGGCGGAGCGGATAACGCCCAGTTCCCCCTCTTAACTTACTAAGAAGTTCATAAGTAAGGACACATTCTAACACCCTCCCCTCAGTCCCCTCCCATCAATGGAGGGGAAGGAAGAACGTTCCTCTCCCCTGGTGGGAGAGGTAAGGGAGAGGGGGCTTATTCCTACCCTTTCCGCACTCAGGCGGATTCGCCGAGGCGAAAAGATAAGGGGCCTATGGCTCGCCTATTGGCTCGGAGCCAACGGCTCAAAGAGAGGCAAGGTTGGGTTATGTCATACCAGCGCCACTTAATGTTTACACCCGACTCAGAAAATTCCTTGAC
>JBGPPR010000220.1:0-2677 GCA_041488675.1 Thermodesulfovibrionia bacterium | reverse complement strand
GATAAAGTGTTGTTCAGCCAGTATCTCTGTCGGTACCATGAGAGCAGACTGGTATCTGCATTCAGCCGCAACCATGATAGCCATTAAAGCGACAATGGTTTTCCCGCATCCCACATCACCCTGTATGAGTCTATTCATGGGGTAGGGCCTTTTCATGTCCGCAAGTATTTCAGAGAAGACCTTTTCCTGCGCCCCTGTGAGTCTGAAAGGCAGCATACCGATGAGTTTTTTTAGGAGCGCACCATCGGGATTAAAAGCTATTCCTTTTTCGAGCACGTTCCCTTTCTTCATGACGGCAAGGCCGAGTTCGAGATTGAAAAGCTCATCAAAAGCAAGCCTTTTATGAAATTGACTCGAACCTCTGTTGAGGAACGCTATATCAACATTGGATTCAGGAAAATGTACTCCTGAGAGGCTTTCCGTGAGGCCGGGCAGACCATTTCTTTTCAGGATGTCGAGCGGGATCGGGTCACGGACGTCCGCAATGCAGACGTGGGCGAGATTGAACATGATAGACCTGAACTGCCTGACGCTCAGACCACTCGTAGTTCTGTAAACGGGAACAACTCTGTTGCTATGGATGAAAGCATCATCCCGGGATTGAGTCGAAGGGCCATCGCTCACGATCTCGTATTCCGGATTTTCCATCTCAAACCCAATTCCCAAATAGGGGTTTCTCTTTACCGTGCCGCAGAGTACCACTTCTTGCCCGACTTTAAAATTATTTTTCATGAAAGGCTGGTTGAACCATTTACCTCTCAAAAGACCACTTCCATCATTCAGGGTGAGTTCGAAGATTTTCAGATTTCTTCTGGGAATCCTTATCACCTCAGCGGAGATAACCTTTCCTGTAACGGTCTCAGTCGTCCCGTATTGCAAGTCGCTTATCTTTTTCAGGTTGCTTCTGTCTTCGTACCGGTAAGGAAGGTAATAGAGGGCGTCTCTTGCTGTCTCGATGCCGAGGCGGCTTAATAATTTGACTCTCTGAGGTCCTACACCCTTAATATACTGTATCTGAAACTCTGACAGGTCTTTACCCTGCAGCATAAAAAATTAAATATAAGACCTTTAACGCTGATAGAGCGAGTTGCGGCATATTATGATCTGATCTTTGAGCCAGGGTTTAGCCATTGGCGGAAGGCGGAGAGGGTGTTTTGTCTGCCTCTTCCGTTCTCATCTTGGAATACTCACTCTCGCTCAATATATCGATGTCCCAGCCGGTCAGTTTCATAGCGAGCCTCACGTTCTGACCTTTCTTGCCGATTGCAAGGGAGAGTTGATCGTCAGTCACAACAACCATGGCGGTCTTGTCTTCTTCATTAATGCCTATCCTTTCGACACTTGCAGGGCTTAATGCCCTTGCAATGAGCATCCTCGGGTCTTCAGTCCAGGGTATGATATCTATTCTCTCCCCCCTCAGTTCACGTACGATGGACTGAACCCTGGTTCCTTTCATACCAACACAGGCGCCCACAGGGTCAATGGATGAGTTCTTCGAATATACCGTCAACTTTGTCCTCTCGCCCGGTTCCCGGACGATGTCTTTAATGATGACGAGCCCTTCATGAATTTCAGGAACTTCCATCTTGAACAGAGCACCGACAAATTGCGGATTCGTTCTCGAGAGTATGATTACCGGTCCTTTTGGAGTAATTTTCACTTCTTCAATGAATGCCCTGACCGTATCGCTCCTTTTGAGCATTTCATTCGGAAGGGATTCTTTTATAGGGAGAAGGGCTTCTGTCTTCCCAAGGTTAAGAAAATACAGCCCTCTTTCTCTCCTCATGACCTGACCGCTTACAACTGTTTTTACCTTATCTTTATACTCGCTGTAGATTGCATCCCTCTCAGCCTCTCTCACCCTCTGGAAGATAACCTGTTTGGCTGTCTGGGCAGCTATCCTGCTGAAATCATGGAGGTCCAGAGGAATATCTACTGTATCTCCTTCTTTTCCATCGGGCAGTATCTTCAATGCCTCCTTGAGGGAGACTTCTTCATCCCTGTTTGTGACCTCAGAAACAATCCTTTTCGTTTCAAAGGAAGTGATATCACATGTCTTTGGATCGATTTTGAGGTCTATATTTGTTCTGCCGCCAAACCTTTTTCTTGTGGCAGAAAGGAGCGCAGACCTGAGAGCCTCAAGCAAGGTTTCCCGCGAGATACCTTTTTCCCTGCTTATCTGGTCTACGAGGTAGCAGAGCTCTTTTGGCATTTTAACTCAACCTCCAGTCTTGCCTTTGATATTTTCTCGAAAGGAATATCCAACTCCCTGCCATGGACAGAGAGTTTCACAAAGTGACTGTCGACGTCTGAGATCCTGCCAATAAAGAGGTTCTGGTTTTCTATCTTTTCTGCTGTGATGATTCGGGCAAGTTTGTCTATATGTTTTTTGAAGTCTTTAAAGTTTCTTAAAGGCCTGTCGAGCCCGGGAGAAGATACTTCAAGAGTGTACGATGCCGGAATCGGGTTTTCAACATCGAGAAGGGCCTCGAGGCCTCTGCTGAAGCTCTCACAGTCGTTAAGACTGACGCCTTCATCCCTGTCAATCATGACACGGAGCAATAATTTACCCCTTCCAAGGAGCTCCAGATCAAACAATTCCACACCCTGGTCATCTGCAACCTGTTCTGCTAATTTTAAGACCCTTTTTTTAATCTCATCCATAATAATTCCCCAT
>JBGPPR010000219.1:0-2678 GCA_041488675.1 Thermodesulfovibrionia bacterium | reverse complement strand
GGATTTTCTCAACAATAATGTCGTCATACTTATGGCCTTATTAGAAAATCCGTTGAAATTGCAAAGGGTACATTGGATCCTCCCTTTTAGAAAAAGGGGGTGAGGGGGGATATGATATTTATTGTCGGGGCAAGGGAAGAATAGAAAGTGGCAGTCTTAATCATTAAGAATATCGTTACAGAAGGTCCGGGGACAATAGGAGATTTCCTAAAAAAAGAAACTATCCCTTTTGACACTGTGGAACTCGGATCGGGAGAAATACCGCCTTCGCTGGAAGATTTTGATACCCTTGTAGTTATGGGTGGACCCATGGGCGTCTATGAGATGGAGACGTTTCCGCATCTCAAAATCGAGTCCCGTCTGATCAGGGAAGCGATAAACAGGAATATGAAGGTTTTCGGAGTCTGCCTCGGTGCCCAGATGGTTGCCCATTGTCTTGGCTCAGAAGTTTATCGCGGTCCTGAGCAGGAAATTGGATGGCGTAGTATTGAACTCACCGGCGATGGTTTAAAAGACCCCTTGATGAGAAAGCTCGCTATCCACCCACGTGTAGGAGATTTCTGGAGAAAGTTCAAGGTCTTCCACTGGCATGGTGACACCTTTGACCTTCCCGTTAGTGCGATCCTGTTGGCACGTTCGGATCTTTATGCAAATCAAGCCTTCAGGTACGGGAATTGCGTTTACGGATTTCAGTTCCACATAGAGGTCACAAAGGAAATGATCCATGAATGGTTCGAGGACAAACCCGATTTACGTTCCTTCATGAAAGAGACAGAGAGGTTATATGAAGAGTATCTCGGAAGAGCAATGACATTCTATAAAGCATTTTTCCACAAGGGATGATATGTAAATACCCTGCGGTAGAAACCGCAGGGCGTAAGAGCTTAAAAGTTAAAAAAAGACTATCCCCTCCCTTGAGGGGAGGGGATTAAGGGGAGGGTGAAAAAAGAATTTACCACCACCCTCTCCCTAACCCTCCCCCCTCAAGGGGGAGGGAACTATAAGGTAACCCTGTGGCAAGACCACCGGGAGTTACAACTTATTAAAGAAGACCTTATTAGTAAGTTATTATAATTTCAAAAGAGGAGGTTCAGATGGCAAAGGCAGAGAGTAAAATTGCAGGAAAACCAAGAGACAAAAAGGATGTAACAGCATTGCTCAAGAAACATGACGTAAAGTTTATAAGGCTCTGGTTCAGCGATATCCATGGACAGCTTAAGAGTTTTGCCGTTCCTGTTGAGGAGCTTGAATGTGCCTTTGACGAAGGAATGGGTTTTGACGGTTCATCCATCAAAGGCTTTGCGAGAATTGATGAGAGTGACATGATTGCAAGGCCCGATCCAACCACCTTTGCAATCCTCCCCTGGAGACCGAAGGAAAAAGCCGTTGCGAGGATGTTCTGCGATATCTACGAGCCTGATGGCTCTCCCTATAAAGGAGATCCGAGATACGTACTTAAGTTAAACCTTGAGAAGGCGAAAAAGAAGGGCTTTACCTTTTACCTCGGCCCTGAACTCGAATACTTCTACTTTAAATCTGACAAGGGCACGGACACCCTCGATGAAGGCGGTTATTTTGATTATCCTATGGATGCTGCCGAAGACCTTCGCCGCGACACTATTCTTGCCATGGAATCCATGGGCATAAAGGTGGAATATTCCCACCATGAGGTTGCTCATTCACAGCATGAGATAGATTTACGGTTTGAAGATGCCCTGACGATGGCTGATATTGTAATGACATACAGGATCATCGTAAAGGAAATTGCCAAGCAATATAATTATTATGCTACCTTTATGCCCAAGCCTATATTCGGACAGAATGGAAGCGGTATGCATACACATCAGTCCCTGTTCAAAGGGAATCATAATGCCTTTTTTGATCCAAAGGATCAATACTATCTCTCGGATATGGCAAAGAAATATATTGCCGGTCTCCTCACCCATAGTAAAGAAATCACCCTAATTTTGAACCAATGGGTTAATTCCTATAAGAGACTCGTCCCCGGCTATGAAGCGCCGGTATACATCTGCTGGGCAAGGAGAAACAGGTCGACCCTTGTCAGGGTTCCCCTCTATAAACCGGGAAAGGAAAAGGCGACACGCATAGAACTCCGTTCACCTGACCCATCTTGCAACCCTTACCTTGCCTTTTCCTGTATGTTGAATGCCGGACTAAAAGGAGTCGAGAAAGGTTATCAGCTTCCCGAACCCGTGGAGATGGACGTGTATCATCTCTCTCAAGAAGAGAGAGCGAAATACAATATAGACACCCTTCCCGGAAGTCTTAACAGGGCTATAGAATATGCAGAAAACAGCAAGCTCTTGCGGGAGACCCTCGGTGACCATATCTTTGAGCAATTTATAACAAGTAAGAAGGTTGAATGGGACGAATACCGGATACGTATCCATCCGTATGAGATAAAGAGATATCTGCCAATTCTGTAAGACCACCCCTCACCCCTCCTTACCAAGGAGGGGAAATAGGGGAGGTTTAGATTATTTGTTATAACGTGTTCCCCTCATTTTTGAAGAGTAGACAATCTCCGTGTTAAACTGATTGAGTGATCATTAAAGTAGCGAAATTAGGTCAGGCATCTTGCCTGACCTAATCCGAGGCAAGATGCCTCGGCTATTTCATGCATCATTAATGTTTGTATGTTCTGTTGAAGGCGTTTG
>JBGPPR010000218.1:0-2681 GCA_041488675.1 Thermodesulfovibrionia bacterium | reverse complement strand
CCACTTCTTTCTCAGGAAAGTAGATATTGACCGTAATCACCATACACGAAACCACAGCGAAAAATAGCATTCCCGTCAAAACCGCCACTCTCTTCTTCATGTCCATACCCTCCTTTTATTTGATCTGTACGATCTGGCCTTCGCTTTCATGAGTCGGCCATTACTTTGTCTTCTTTGCCCGTTCTGCTGACTCAACGATCGCCAATAAGAGATGGTCAAGGGCAATTCTGTTGCTCAAAGGTGCGACTTTTACAGACAGATCTGTGATGCCGAGAAAGTTTCTATTGGATATCACGAGATCTTTAAAAATGAGATGTCCATCCTTCAGGTAGAGACTTAAAATTCCCTTATTGAAATTCCGATTCCTGAAAGAGGCTTTTAAAGAGGGACCACCCACCTTCTGCAGGAATTCCTTGCTGATTATGGTCTTTTCACCCTCAGTGGAGTATGTCCAGAAATCTGCCATGCCTATGAGCTGGGAGATACCGATTTCAGAAGCTCTGAAGCTTGCAATACCGTCAACCTTTCCTGAAATAAATCCCTTGATGGGGTCAATTCCATCGCAAAGCGCCCTCAGGCTTACACCCTTGACCAGAAGACCTACCCTATAATGAAATCCATCTGAAAGATCAATTATAGCAGAACCGTTCAGTTTTCCATCAAATATATTCGCACTGAAACGTTCGATGTTCCAAATACTGTCTTTCTGTTTGACAAAGAGATTTATATTTTCTAACAAGGGAAAACCATATCTCAAAGAACCGATGGTCAACTTGTAAAGATCTTCTCTTACGGTTTCTTGCGCATAGGTGTGACTCAGATGATCAAATTGAGATTTTTCAAAAGAAGGTAGACTCATCCCTTCTTTTTCGCTTTGATCTTTTCCATATTTTATAGGGATCGTGCCATTGATCGGTCCGACAGAATACTCACCATTTTCTCCTTCGAGGATAAAATCTTTTAAAAGTAGATCTCCGTTGATATCTAAACCAGTCTTATCATAATTTACGGAAACATTTGAGGAGATAGAACCTTGCAGCCCGACATAAAGGAGACTGTCCGGGAAGATGTCCCAGAATGTGTTTCTGATATCTGGTATCCTGACTTCGGCAAGGGTACCTTTTACTTGTAAACGCCTCTCTTTTCCCACAAAGCCTTTTACCATGCCCGAGAAGCGCGTGGATAGGTTGCCGGTTACTGCCTCCGCCTTAAAAGAGAGATCTTTTCCCTTAAATTCGATGTCTGCATTTAAGATGGTATCTTTTGCGAGATTTCGGCTTGTTGCCGGGTTTAAGACGGATACCTTTCTTGCCTCCACAGAGGCGTGTCCATCCAAGGATTCCTTAGAATTTATGGTCCCCTCAAAAGATGCCCTCTTCATTTCCCCTGCGACATGATAAGGAAGCTTTATCGATTTTGATGCTAAATTCAATATTGCACTCAGGTCAATACCTTCTGCTAAAAATGTCGTTCTTATCGGAAAAAAACCATCTGAGATCCTACCATGTACCGCGCCCTTTATCCTTCCACTGGCGAACTCAGCTCCACCGATATCCACATAAAAAATTTTATCATCAAACCTTCCAGTTCCAGATACATGACTAAAGATGATTCCTTGTGACAGGATATTTTTAACTGAAAAACGAATATCACCTGAGACAGTTTCCTTACTTGGGGATAAAGTCAGGTGAAAATCGCCCTCCTTGATTAAGGCTTCCGTGGCTCGATAGGCTGCATCCATACCCTTTATTTCTACGTTATAACCGGGTTTCGTTTCGGGCATAGTGATCCTGACATGATTGGCAGATGATTTCAAATCCTCCGTTTCAATGATAGGATTCCTAATGGTTATCTCACCCTTCTGATAATCAATGCTCAACCTACTCTTAAGCGATGGAATAGAACGATCGGCAAATCGTATTCCCTTTATGTCAAGAGAGCTTTTACCTGAGAAGTCAGAGCCTTTAATCGTGCCTTCCATCGTTACATTTCCACTATTCAGAGAAAGGGTTTTTTCTTCTTTAAACTTTATCTCGAGAGAAGAGAGGCTGAGAAGAGAGATGATGTCCATACGCTCTCGAGTACCGCGTAGGGTTGTGGATAGCCTCACATCAAAAGGCTTGGGAAGGGAATATTGCCCAGCCTTCACAACCCTTGCGAGACCTTCTCCTTTGATCGACATCTCTTTGTTTAATGAAAAAATAAGATCGGCATCTATCTTTTCGATGAGTCCATGGGGCGATTCAATTCCCCCATCTTTTAACCGAAAAGAACCGGAGAGTTGCGGCACCTCTGATTCAAATTTCCCTTTGATGTGCAGGTCATTTGAACTCAGAATGCCCTTTACCTTTATATCCCTCATGAAGTTGAGCCCGGAAAGGTCGAGCCTATCGATTTTGATATCGGCTCGATAAGAGGGATTCTTCAAGTCTGTCACCACCCCCTTTAATGTTCCTGTAGAAAAGCCATTGGCATAAAAAGAGGCGGTATTGACGATAAGGGAACGATCACGAAGGTTGAAGATGACATCCGCACGAAGGCGAATATCCTCTAAGCCTTTCTTAAATTGGAAAACTCCAATTCTTTTGGCTTGAAGGTTTGATGTTATATGAAAACCTTTTTCTTTATCACCATCTATATGTAAATCTATGCTCACCCGTGTTTTTTCAGTATCTATCTTG
>JBGPPR010000217.1:0-2710 GCA_041488675.1 Thermodesulfovibrionia bacterium | reverse complement strand
GCCGTATATGCCGAAAGAATGGGAAAAAGACCTCGAGTCTTCACCATGGCTGAGGATGTTTCAGAATGCGCGGGAATGGTGCGAAAAAAAATCCTGATGCGCTTTCTTAGAGTCTCCTCCTAAATAATGAAAAAAAGTGTTCCTTCAGTTTTTCGGCAAGAGGCCGTTTTGACCACCGCTTCCTTTCTATTTTGGGTGACTGTTTCAGATCCTCTTCAAATATCTTAGTCATCTGAGAGGCGAAACCCGAATCCAGGATGCCTACATTTCCTTCATCGTTACATCTGAGCGACCGAAAATCGAGGTTGGTAGAACCAATAATGCTCCAACACTCATCGAATACAAATGTCTTTGCGTGAAGTATATCTCCCAAATAAGTATATATCTCCACACCCGCGTTCAAGAGTTTTGAGAAGAATGCTTTTCCTGCATACGAGGCGGCCGGGACATCAGTTTCGCCGGGAACGAGTAATCTCACGCTTACGCCTCGTCGTATCGCCGCTTCGAGAGTCTCTACCATTCTCCTGCTCGGTGTGAAATAGGCAGTTGTTAGGGAAATGCATTTTTTTGCATGGTTTATGCTGTAGTATATGAGTCTTCTCATCCTTCTTCTCCTTTTACTTGAATCCACAAAGACCGGCATTGCCGGAATACCACCTGCTCGTTCTTCAAATGAGTCCTCCTGAAACTCAATCTTCTCTCCTCCCCAGGCATACCAGCTTTTTTTAAAAGACTTTAAGAGCCTGCTCACTATTGGACCTTCAAGGAGTATCCCCGTATCACGCCAGACTTTCCCTCTGGTTTTAAAATGAAAGCCACTGTATTCATTTGCAATGTTTAACCCTCCGGTAAAGGCTTTCTTGCAATCTATAACAACGAGCTTACGGTGGTCTCTGTGGACATACCGGAAGGGGGCAGTCCACTTAAAAGGATGAGACGCCTTTATCCGAATACCCGCTTTCTTCATTTCTTTCCAGAAGCTCCCGGGTGTGCCGAAAGAGCCGAAATGGTCATATAGAATGTAGACGCTAATGCCGTCTCTGCGCTTCTGCTGCAAGAGTTCAGCTAATCTTATTCCTGTATCATCATTTCTAAAGATATAAAATTGAAGGCATATGAAGACTTTTGCTGCTTTGATGGCATCAAAAATCTGCTCGAAAGACTCACCTCCTTTCCAGAGGAGATGAGCAGTGGTCGCTGTGGAGAATTGTTCTTCAAATATCGTCTCGAGGTCTTTGATAGTAAAAGTAGGATAAGACGAGTGATTCATAAGTCAACCTTTCAATGCCGGAGAAAAATCTATCGTGCAATGCCTTTTTTCAAATTTCAGTCTCCGACCCCACAACAGATATACTTCTTCCCAGAGACTGTCGAGAATGATTTCGAAAGATTCTCTCTTGAATTTCATGATCAAACTTATTGTACGTAAATTGTACAATAAATTTGGTCAAGTCTTCTCCGGAAAGGTCATTAAAGAGCCATCGAAAAGTCGAATGGCTCATATCTTGTGACCCTGTTTCTGCCCGATTTTTTCGACTCATAAAGCGCTTCGTCTGCGCGTCTGATGACCGCGTTGAGCGAATTGCCGTCGAATGGAAAGGATGCAACACCGCCGCTTATTGAAACATATCCCGATGGCTGTTTCTCCCGGTTATTGAAGGGGTATTCCTCTATAAGTTTTCTTATTTTTTCAGCATATCTCCAAGCGCTGTCTTTGTCGGTATCAGGCATAAGGACGATAAATTCTTCTCCGCCGAATCTTGCAACTACATCTGTCCCCCTGGAATTTTCCTTGATCAGTCTACTTAATTCAACGAGCAGGCTGTCACCTTCGGCATGGCCGTTTATGTCATTGTATCTCTTAAAATAGTCTATGTCGAAGATAAATACTGAGACAAGAGACTGACGAGTTATAGCGTGCTGGGCGACCACCTTTGCCTTCTCAAAAAGATAGCGTCTGTTATACAGCCCAGTCAAGGAATCTGTAATTGCTTCTTCTTGTACTATCTTAAGATATGTACTGCTTTGGAGGGAGATGCCGGCAAGGTCAGCGATCATAGAGAGAAACCTCTTTTCATTATCACCTTTTTCTTTAATGTTGCCAAGCCCTATCACACCCAGGAGGCTTTCTTTAAAAAGGATGGGTACAGCTATATCTATACCGTCATTAGCGTTTGGAAGTTGAAAAGTGCGGGTTACCAGCATCTTGTTTTCAGCAGCAAGCCCCATAACCCCTTCACCAACTTTCACAATATTCTTGTTTTCCCCTTCTGAACCGTAAGCTCTGACAAGGGAAAGACAATTGTTTACTCTGTCAAACATATACAGTTTTATTATTGCTGGATCGATAAGGGATTTTATGAGGCGGAAGATCGATGAGACAGTCTCTTCAAAAGATAGGTTGGAAGCGAGGTTCTTCACAATCTCTGGAATACTGATCAAGAATTGGATATGTTTCTCCTTTTCCTGCTTCAGGGATTCTATCTCCCTCTGAAATTCCAGCCTTTTGTGCTCCTCAAAACCAAGTTTTCTATTATAGTTTTTTTCTATTTCGGCCTTTTCCTCCTGGAAATGGGAACGGATAGATGAAAAGTGAGCCCTTATACTTACGATGATCGCAATCGCCGTAACAATGAACAACATTGATATTATTAGGCTTGAACTGCCGATCTCCATCTTTAACTCCTCCAAAGCACCTTTTCTTGTAACG
>JBGPPR010000216.1:0-2715 GCA_041488675.1 Thermodesulfovibrionia bacterium | reverse complement strand
TTTGTCGCAGACCTCATTGAGGTAGAGGGGAAACTTCCTTCCAGAATCACAGAATTGGAAATATTTGCTCAGCTCTAGTAATTTAGAGATGAGAACAGAAGGGACTTGTGGGGGGAAGTTTTACAGGGGAAAATATGATTTGAAAATGAGTGTCGCCATACTTGTTGTTTTGTTCATCTGCGGTTGCTCTGACGTTTTCCATTCTCCAGGGTTGCTTAAAGAGGATCACTCATTCGCGAAGGAGATCCTGGGACCGATCAATGAAGCACGATCAACCGGAGCGACATGTGGCAATAAGTACTATAAGCCAGGTAGGCCTGTTGTCTGGAATGACAAGCTTGGTCAGGCAGCACTGCAGCATTGTCTGGATATGTCTCAGAAAGGTTTCCTCAGTCATACCGGTTCTGATGGCAGTAATCCGGGAGAAAGACTCTCAAAGGCCGGCTACAGGTGGAGTTCATGCGGAGAGAACGTCGGTCAGGGCTTCCGGAATCCCGAGGATGCTGTGAAATTGTGGCTCAAGAGTGAGATGCATTGCAAGAATATCATGAATCCCAAGTTTGAAGAAGCAGGCGCTGCATTTTCAAAGAGCGGTAACGGGCGGAGTTACTGGACCCTGGTCTTAGGAAACTCAAATCAATAAACTCTTATATTCCACCGAATGCTCATTTCAATCCTGCTCCTCACGTGAGAAAAATACCGACATAGTAATGAGGCAAATTCCTACAACATAATCAGACTTTTGCTGATACTATCACCCATTAGTCTCATTCTACAATTAGGCATGCCTGAAAATAGAATCAATAGTTCTGGTATTCCTCCCCAAGATTTGGAAAAAGCTACCTTTGCCGGAGGTTGTTTCTGGTGCATGCAGGCTTTGTTCGACAAAGTAAAGGGAGTAGTATCTACTGTTGCGGGGTATACAGGTGGCCATAAGAAAAATCCCACGTATGAAGAAGTATGTTCAGGAAAGACAGGACATTCTGAAGCCATTGAGATTCTGTATGACCCCTCTCGAGTTACCTATGAGCAATTATTAGATATCTTTTGGAAAAACATTGAGCCAACCATGCTGAACAGGCAATTTGTTGATTTCGGAACACAATACAGGACCACTATTTTTTACCATGATGAGGAGCAGAAGCGATTGGCTGAGGCCTCAAAAGAAAGACTCGAGAAGTCAGGGAAATTTTACAAACCGATTGTTACGGAAATACAACCAGCCTCAACATTCTACAAAGCCGAGGAATATCATCAACAATATTACAAAAAGAATCCCATCAGATATGAATTCTATGAAGCTCATTCAGGAAGAAGTCAATACCTCAAGACGATATGGTCATCGGAAGCAAAGAAATAAGAACTGTGAGAGACAGAGAGAACGCATATGCGAATTGGTTCATATTCCTCCAAATAAAAATGAGAAAAAGCGATCTTTAGGGAAAACTGTAAGATAAAGACCTACAAAACAAATAGCCAGTTTCCTACAAAAAAATCAGACTAATACCGATACCTCACGACTAAGTTTTTTACCTATTATAAAAACATAGCACACTAAGTTTTACCCCCAGCGAGGGGCCTCCCATACCCCAAGGCCCCTCTCCCTCCTTCGTAACTGTAAAGAAAAGGTCTCTCACTATATTTTCCGAGCCGGGGTCACATGCAAGTAGAGGAGTTCTGTTTCTTCCTTTACATTCGGAATGGAGTGCTTTTCTCCAGGCTCGACAAGGAGCAAATGCCCTTTTTTGATGGAGAGTGTTTCTCCTTGTATGGAAAATTCTGCATCACCCCGGATACAGTAGAAGACTTCGACATAATCAGAATGTGAATGTTCAGATGCGCTGTCACCGGGCTGAAGGATGATGTGACTTATGTGTTTTATGGATGGAAGCGGATCTCTTGCAAGAACCTTCTTTGCCAGTCCCGGATCGTGGCTCACAGGCTCTAACGGAATGTCATGCAAGGAGAAAAGTTTCACTGTTCCGAATAGTTCATGCCATTATGTTCCATGCGACGTTGATTTCCATTTTTCTTCCTCCTATAATCCCATGATTTGCACCATTATTTCTCTGTGTCTCTTCCTGTTGTCGAAGTCTATAAAGACGACCTGCTGCCACGTTCCAAGGCTGAGTTTTCCCCGCACACAGGGGATCGAGAGAGAAGGTTTCATCAGGGCTGCCCTGACATGAGAAAAACCGTTCCCATCTCCCCAGCGTTTATCATGTTCATAGGGAACGTTTGACGGGACAATTTTTTCCAGAATTGCCTGCAAGTCTTTAATGACACCTGATTCGTATTCTATCGTGGTAATCGTGCCTGTAGAACCAGGACAGAAAACCGTAGCGAGACCGTTTTCGATCCCCGATTTCTCCATGGCCTTTGTAACGCTTTCAGTAATATCAATAGTGTCACCAAATCCTTTTGTGTTAAGAACAAAGGTATCGGTAAAAATCGTTTCCATTATCGGTCTCCTGGTTTTTGATCAGCAGTAGATTCAATGTAATCTACAATCTTTAAGATAGCTTGTCAATCGAAGATCTCCCGTGTGTCAAGCCAAAGTAGGAATGTCCTATTTTCGGGTTTGACTGTTAATAGGGATATATCCCGATATTCTGCTATAATATTCAGTAATAGTCTTAGGCCAATGAGAGAACACACGATAAGCGAAATTAAGAATATGGCAATGAAGATCTTTCATGCCTATGAGGATTATTA
>JBGPPR010000215.1:0-2722 GCA_041488675.1 Thermodesulfovibrionia bacterium | reverse complement strand
GTCGTAAATTCAATAAGTTTCTTCTCATTGGCATACTTTTCTCTCAGATAAACCACCGCTCCCTTGATTGCATTGAGGGGGTTTCTCACACCATGGGCAAAGGTTGCCGCAATCTTACCCATATCGAGCAATCTCTGTGATTGTTGCAGTCTCTTCCAGACACGGCAACTGGGGTATGCGCTAATCACGATACTCGCCCCGCTGACCTTGCCGGCAGCATCTTTGCGAGGGGTAACGCAAATACTTCCCCTGACTTCTCCGCACCGGCAAGTAATATGGTCCTCGTTCAGTATAACGGGCTTGCCGCGCTTTAATGCCAATATAATCGCATCTTTGTCGTCTTTCGTAATCCTCGGAATAATCTTATAGTAAGGAGTGCCTCGAACTTCTAAAAGGGATTTCCCGTAAATCTTTTCTAACTCACCGTTCCACGAGTTAATTCTCAGCTCTTTATCGACACTGAAACTAAAATGAACCTTACTAGAATTCTGCAAAGACATTATAATTTCTCTTCTTCGTTAAGAGAATTTTTATATTTTTTATACTTTATAATAAATATTAATAGCGAGTCAACTAACCTTATTAAGAATCCCCGGAAGAATTGATAATTTGACTTTACAGAATTTGCTAATAGACTAACTCTACCAGATTGGAACAATTTTTGCAACATAAAATTGCAGGATTTGGTGTAAGATGGCAGAGACGGTAAATCTGATAACTCAGTCTTGGGACAGAGGCAGTACGGAAGAAAGGGAAGAGTTTCTGAGGGAACTGCACAAGCGCTACAGGCTTGAACGAATCTGCCGAGCTTTATCCGGTGCGGCGGATTCTGAACTAGGGAACAGGTTCCGTTGCAAGGAAACTGAATGGATTTCTTGATAGTTGTCACACATTGATCTGTTTCCGATGTAACCATTTTGTTCCTCCGCTAAGCTTCTAACCCTACTATGGCGGACTCCCAAAGAGGTCTCACCATAATCAATACAATGTTAATTTCCGCCCAATGGTTTGTCAACCGAGAAAAAGTTTGATTTTTTTTTTACAACTAAAGTATTAAAGCTTGAGAAGGGACGAAAAAACTTCAATAATTTTGACTAATGCACCTTTTCAAGACCGGCAACAGCTCCGGCAGAAAGTCCTCTTATCCACATAACCTTAGCCGTCAAGGAGAGGTTGCCGACAGCAAGGTCTAAAACATCTCCTGTTATTATGGATGGCTTGCCGGATATCTTTATGCCCATTCCTTTTTCCGAGAAATCTAAGGTACTTGCTTCAAAATCCTGATTCTGGTAAGAAAGAACAAAGGGAATTACTTTCCCCACACGGGCCTCCCGCCTTCTGTCGGGTCCGTACTTCCCGCTGAATCTAAACCCGCAGTAGTTACAGGAGTAGAAAGACTCCACATCGGGCGTATACGAGCTTTTGCGACATTTTGGGCATGTAATTCTTAGCATACTGGCCCCTTTCTTACAAGTCTCATCGAGTTCTTACTTTTCACTTCCAATCCTCGTGTGACTCCAATCCGGCCATAGTTTGTAGACATAGATGGCCAGCTGAAGTCTATCTGAAACACCTACCTTCTTATAAATCCTGTTGCAGTGAGACTTCACTGTCTGTTCGCTAATATTGAGTTTCTGTGCGATTTCTTTGTTTCTGTATCCCTGACAGATAAGAGAGACTATCTCTTTTTCAGCTCCTGTAAGCTTAATCTCTCTTTTTGAAAAACTCTCATATGAGAGAATATTTTTCATGGTTTTGCGGTCAAGCCACAGTTCACCTGAGGAAATTGCCTTCGTTGCTTTCTTAAGAAGATATGAATCGGCGCCCGGTGGAAGAATACCGGCAACACCTTTCGAAACGAGGTCCGCTATCCTCCTATCTGATACAGCATAAACTGTTTTGTTGCCTATAATGAGAATCTTTACTCGTGTTTCACTTGCAAAATCTTCAGGCAGCTCACGAAAAATATAAAAGTCAACAAGAGCAACATCAGGTTCGATCTTGAGTATTTCTTTGAAGTCCGCTCCTTCATTGAATATCCCAATGATATCTATCTCCCTCTCATCTTCGAGAAGCCTCTTAATGCCCTCCCCAAAAAGATAGTTGTAGCAACCTATGGCGACTCTTATAGGCATAATATATTTCAGGGACACAACATCCTGCGGTGTATTTAAACCAATATGGTAGTCTTTGTCAAGAACGCCCACAAACAATTCTCCCTAACATAAGGTAAACAGTTTCTATTTATTACTAGTTATTACTACAGGCTCTTAGGTAATGTCAATCAGGAAGAAGTTTGAATTTTCTCTAAAACCAAAGTTGCAATCTGACGTCTTCTTAACCTCGGCACAACCATGTGTTTTCAAACACTACTTTAATACATCTCATTGAGCAGAATTCTGAATTTCAGGCACTGCTCCACTAGTCGTGTCCTTTCTTATCAGAAAATCGAGACAGAAGACAAATTTGTGAACTATAATCCCATTTTCCTTAGTGCCTCGTCAGCCGAATCTCTTGGAGAAGTCACCTCCTCAGGGAGATAGAGCATCACTCCACCTTTAACTGGCCTTAGCACGATCTTTCCTTCCTGAGCTAATCTGTTCGTGACCTCGACGGGATTTTCACCATTAAAATATTTCTTGAAGGCACTATTAAAACCAGAATATACAGAATGAATTCCCTTGTATCCCTCCTTCCTTAAACTTATGATTGCCTTCCTTAT
>JBGPPR010000214.1:0-2732 GCA_041488675.1 Thermodesulfovibrionia bacterium | reverse complement strand
TGTCTCTTCCTCTGTAAGGGGTATAAAGCCCCAGTTCTTTGCCCACGCTGAATTGTATACGTCCCTGAATATTCTCATCTCGCTCTCAAATCTGTCTTTGCTTATCGGCCTGACCCTGATCCCTCTTTTCTCTGCTATCTCTGCTACCCTGAGTATCTTTCCGGATAATTCCTCCGGAATATCACAGATATAGGCATATAAATCTTTTGCCTTTTCCATTCCGTAACTCTCCGCTAACTCGCTGTAATAAGGCGGATTATAAGGTGTCATGAGAATCGGGTGTTCTTCAAAACCTTCTATCAGAAATCCGCATTCTTCATTGGTCGAAAAGTTCATGGGTCCCCGGATGGTATCCATTCCCTCCTTTCGCAGTTCCTCTGATGCAGCATCAAGGAGAGACGATGCCACAGAATAATCGTTTACTGATTCAAAGAACCCGAAGAAACCGACCTTATCGTTATGAAATTCAGTGTGTCTGTGGTCAACAATGGAAGCTACCCTGCCGGAGAGTTTTCCCTTCTGCTTTGCGAGGAAATATTTCACATTTGCGTGGAGAAAAAAAGGATTCTTCTGTGAAAATCTCTCTCGCATATCCATAATCAAAGGAGGAACGAAGAGAGGGTCTTGAGAATATATGGAGAAAGGTAATTTTATGAAGTCATCGAGGTCACGAGGAGTTTTAACCTCGATGATTTCTGTCATGTTATAAGGCCTATTCTCTTACCGATCTTCTCAAAGGCTACAAGCACATGATCAAGTTGTTCTTCTGTGTGAGTTGCCATATAGCTTGTCCTGATGAGGGCTCTTCCGTTCGGTACTGCCGGGCTGACAGCTACGTTTGCGAAGACGTCTTCTTCCTGAAGCATCATCGCCATGAGAAAGGCATTCTCACTATCACCGACGACAATAGGGATTATGGGTGTCTGGCTTGGTCCTACCTCAAAACCGAGTTCAGTGAAGCCTTTGAACATCTTATTCGTATTTCTCCACAGTGCATTTCTCCTCTCAGGCTCGTTTTCTATAATGTCGAGGGCCGCACTCACAGAAGCAACCGATGCAGGCGGAGGACTCGCACTGAAGATCAATGACCTTGCAGTGTGTTTTATATAGTGAATGACGTCTGCTGATCCTGCAATAAAACCACCGATAGATGCGAGGGACTTACTGTACGTCCCCATGATGAGGTCAACATCATCTTCCAGTCCGAAGTGTTCCGATGTACCACGTCCCGTCTGCCCAAGTACACCAATTCCATGAGCATCGTCAACCATAACACGGGCGCCATATTTCTTTGCAAGGGCAATAATCTCGGGAAGGTGTGCAATATCTCCCTCCATGCTGAATACACCATCTACAACGATCAGCTTATCCTTAGATTCATGTTCCCGGAGTACCCTTTCAAGATCATTCATGTCATTGTGCCTGAACTTCTTAACCTCGCCGAAGGAAAGTCTGCATCCGTCGATAATGCTTGCATGATCCAGCTTATCGATGATTACGACATCATCTTTTCCCACAAGTGCGGAAATAACACCCAGGTTGACCTGAAAGCCGGTAGAGAATATAAGAGCAGCCTCTTTCCCCGTGAACCGCGCAAGTTTCTCCTCGAGCTCGACATGGATGGTGAGTGTACCATTAAGGAACCGTGACCCGGCACAGCCCGTACCATATTTTCTGATTGCCTCTATCGCAGCTTCTTTGACCTTTGGGTGATTCGTGAGACCGAGGTAGTTGTTTGAGCCTATCATGATCATGCGCCGGCCATTCATGATAATCTCAGGGTCCTGTGGACTTTCGATAACCCTGAAATAGGGGTAGATGCCTTGCGAAATTAGCTCTTTTGCCTTTTCAAATCTGGAACACTTATCAAAGATGTCTGCTGCCTTTTTTACAGCCATCTGTGAATCCTGTACCAATCTGCTGTCCATTTCATCCCTTCCTTTATCCCGACCTTTGTTATAAAACCAAGTTCTTCTTTTGCCTTTTTAATATCACATACCCAGTGTGAATAACTGAGTTCGTTCATCTTATCCCTGTTAATTATTCCCTCTCTTTTAATTCGTTCCCCTACATATGCAAAAAAGGGCATGATGAATCTTGGAACCCTGAGGCGTATCGCCTTCGTGCCAAGAGCAGAGGATATTGCGTCTACGATCTCATCATTCGTATAGAATTTACTGTCCGCCAAGAAATACAGTTCTCCTTTCGCCCTTTTACTCTCTGCGGCTAATATTATTCCCTGTACAAGGTCATCAACATAGAGTAATGAATAATAACATTTTCCCCAATAAGGGAAAACACCCTTTTTCAGCATCTTAAAAAATATAAAGAAGTCTCTATCTCTTGGACCATATACAGCAGATGGCCTGAGTATCGTAATAGGGATTGTGTCTTTATAGTTCAAGACCGCCTTCTCGCCCTCAAGCTTACTCCTGCCATAGCTTGAAACAGGCCGAGGCTCTGCAGTTTCACTGAGAGGAGACCCATTGTTGCTCGGGCCCGCTGCTGAAAGACTGCTGAGATACACAAACCTCTTGATCTTCGGATTCTTCTCTGCAACAGCCCTTATCAGATTCTCTGTGCCTTTTGTGTTAGAGTAGAAAAAATCATCGCGTGAACAGGCCTTTGTTAATCCGGCAAGGTGGAACACATAATCAGCATCCGTGACGGCAGGAAAAAGGGAGTCCAGACTTTTGCAATCGCCGGTAATCAATTTGACATCGATATTCTCA
>JBGPPR010000213.1:0-2741 GCA_041488675.1 Thermodesulfovibrionia bacterium | reverse complement strand
CAACCGGGTCCTGAGGGATTTGAACGTTGAGACTTCCCCCTCGGAAATTGACTTTACAGCCCATCCTCTCGGATTGTGAGAAAATATCTGCAGAGTATTACATCTCAAGGCATTCGCCCTTTGTAAGCTGAGATGTAATCCACCGGCAATCGAGGTGTGGACACCGATCCTTCGTATCATTTCATCTCGCGTCTCAAACTTTTCTCAGATCGCGCAAAAACTTCCTCTCCTCTTGAAATCCCTCTTTCAAGGGGGAAACGTTTACGACCCGCAGAGTCCTTCCGGGTGCGTTCCATGAGCAGACGTTGACAATCTTACAATATTTATATTATTTTATTGAATTCTTCGACGAAAGAAGGTAAAAACATGAAAACTCAGTTTGCCACAAAGAATGATGTTGAGAGAAAATGGTATCTCGCCGATGCCGAAGATGCTGTCCTTGGAAGGCTTGCAACGAAGATAGCCGTGCATCTTCGTGGTAAAAATAAGGCAATCTTTACCCCTCATATCGATACGGGAGATTTCATTATTGTTATTAATGCAGCCAAGGTACGACTCACGGGCAAGAAGCTTGAGAAGAAGATATATTACCACCATTCAGGTTATCCCGGTGGTCTCAAAGCCGAAACAGCAAAAGACCGTTTGCGCAGAAAGCCGGAAGAGATCATCATTGATGCAGTCTGGGGTATGCTTCCAAAGGGAAGACTTGGGAGGGCAATGATAAAGAAGCTTAAGGTGTACAAGGGGCCTGAACATCCCCACCAGGCTCAGAAACCGGAAACGCTGCCTTTTAAGTAAAATTACAAAGGAGTCATAGATGCCAGAGATTCAATACT
The DNA here is from genome assembly GCA_041488675.1 of Thermodesulfovibrionia bacterium. GTDB lineage: Bacteria > Nitrospirota > Thermodesulfovibrionia > Thermodesulfovibrionales > SM23-35 > DASPRG01. Next base: position 1,905 of record JBGPPR010000213.1, on the reverse strand, counting down.
ATGCAACAGGAAGAAGGAAAACATCAGTAGCACGGGTGACCATCACTCCAGGTGACGGCCAGATCATAATCAATGGAAAACCGGTTCAAGTCTACTTTCCTAAAGAGACAATGAGGATGATGCTCCGTCAACCTATAGAACTTGCCGGCATTACAGGAAAGTACAACATTGTTGCTACCGTGAATGGCGGCGGGCACACCGGACAGGCAGGCGCAGTGAGACATGGTATTTCAAGAGCAATTATTGAGATGAACAGTGATCTTCGTCCGAGGCTTAAGAAGGAAGGTTTTCTCACAAGAGATCCAAGGGAAAAAGAGAGAAAGAAGTACGGCCAAAAAGGCGCAAGGAAAAGATTCCAGTTCTCCAAACGGTAACATAATGATTAGCGATCAGTGCGTAACAATCAGCAATTGCTTCTTGATAGTTCTTGATGGGTTTTCCATTCACTCGTCACTCGTCACTCGTCACTCATTACTATGATTCGTGTTGCCATATGTGGCGGCAGTGGATATGCAGGGGGTGAATTACTTCGCATCCTTTCTAACCACCCCTTAATCACTGTTACAACTGTCACTTCAGAAAGATCCGCAGGAAAATCCGTCATTGACCTCTTTCCTAACCTCTATCATTATTCGAACCTTACCTATGAACCGCTAAGGTCCGGAAATATCCTTGATAAGGCAGATGTGTTTTTCATGGCTCTGCCTCATGGAGAGTCACAGAAGGCTGTGGACTTCTTTTTCAGAGAGGGTAAGAAGGTTGTCGATCTGTCTGCGGACTACAGACTGAAAGATGCGAAGATATACCAGGAATGGTATAAGGCAGAACACAAGTTTCAAAAAACGCTCAAGAATGCTGTTTATGGTCTTCCCGAACTTTACAGGAAAGAGATTTCTAAAACTCGCCTCGTGGCAAATCCGGGTTGTTATCCGACCGGTGCAATTCTTGGTCTCTATCCTTCAGTAAAACACAAGCTCATTGATGTCATTTCAATCGTCATAGACTCGAAATCCGGGACGAGTGGCGCAGGAAGAAAAGCTGAAATTGCTTTATCTTACTGTGAGGTAAACGAAGGATTCAAGGCCTATGCCGTCGCAACCCACAGGCACACGCCGGAGATAGAACAAGAACTCTCATCAATGGCTGGAAAGGATGTAAAAGTCAACTTCACGCCCCACCTTGCCCCCTTTGACAGAGGAATATTTACAACGATATATACCGGGCTCGCAAAGAAAATGGATACAGGAAGAATCATAGACCTCTATAAAAATACCTATGCCGGCGAACCCTTTATCAGGGTGCTTGAAGAGGAAAGATTCCCTAATGTTAAGAATGTACGAGGGACGAACCACTGCGAGATCGGGCTCACTGTAAACAGAAGGACAAACACACTCGTCGTTGTTACTGCTATAGACAATCTGATGAAGGGTGCATCAGGAGCAGCTGTGCAGAACATGAATATCATGATGGGGTTTGATGAAAAAACCGGTCTCGATACAGTTGCTTTGTTCCCATAATGTAATCCTTCTCAACCCCCTTTGGCTAAAGAGATTAAGGGGTATTTCTTGAAACAAAATAAAGGTTTTTCCGTAAGAGAGTTGAAAATCATAAATGACTGGATTCCCGCCTGCGCGGGAATGACAGATTATAATTTAGAATGTCATTCCCCGACTTGATCGGTCGCCTCGGGCGACTCGCCGAGGAGAGGAAATCCAGAGCGCCTTTTCAACTAAAATACGAAAGACACAAATTTAATATGATTCCAAAAGGATTCTTATTTTCAACTGCAGAGGCTGGAATAAAATATTCCAATCGTAAGGACATTGCACTCATATATTCCGATAAAGAGGCAAACATAGCCGGAGCATTTACAACGAACAGGGTTCAGGCCGCACCGGTACGATT
>JBGPPR010000212.1:0-2741 GCA_041488675.1 Thermodesulfovibrionia bacterium | reverse complement strand
TCACTTATGACTGGTTACTGAAGAAAGGGATTGATCCAAAAAAAGACCAGTCCTACGTCCTCTATATTCTGAAGCCGAATGTTCTCGAAAAGATTATCCTTCCTCTCGGTAAATATAGGAAAGATGCGGTCAGGGCTATGGCAAAAAAGCTCAACTTCCCTGCAGCTAAGAGAGCGGAGAGCCAGGAGGTATGTTTCATTGAAGACAGGAATTATTTCAAATTTATTGAAAAACTATCTCCGCTTGTTGGGAAGCCGGGTCCTATCATGGATATGGGCGGGAAAGTATTGGGCACGCATAAGGGAATTCATGCGTATACGGTAGGGCAGAGAAAAAGATTGGGGATATCATCGAAAGAGCCTCTTTATGTAGTAAAGATCGATGCCCTGAGAAATGCCGTTTATGTCGGCACACAAGATTCTGCAATGAAAAAGGAGTTTCCTGTTGAAAACCTGAACTGGATCCTGCCGCCGCCGGCTGAAAACTTTAAAGCCACGGTAAAAATACGCTCCATGATGAAAGATGAACCGGCAAGCGTTTTCTTGTTGAAGAGAAAGAATGGAGCAGGCGAAACTGCCCGGGTAGTTTTCGACGAGCCGCAGTGGGCTCCGGCTTCAGGCCAGAGTGCTGTCATCTACCATGGCGATACCGTTATCGGCGGAGGAGTGATTAATATATCAGCCTGACGATATTCGGCACGATGTCAACCATCACCGGAGTCTTCCCGAAATAATCACCGTCAATCTGAATATGTGCGTGTCCATTCACCTCTATTGTTGTCGCCTTCATGTACTCCACATCCTCAAATCTGAGGTGTCTTCCCATGAAGATACCCAAAGTATATCTGAGGAAGTCTGAGCGGTTTTTACCCTTAAAGAGACAAACATAGAGAAAGGGATCAGAAAGTTTTGCATCAGGAGTAATCATGTAATGACCGCCGTATTTCGCTGATTTACCAATGATTGCGGTATATCCGGAGAAGGTTTTCCCATCAATATAAAAAAATAACTCATCGGGTTTGAATCCGGAGAGGGTTTTTATTCCACTGTAAATATAGGCGCCTTTACCGGAAAACTTTTTCAGGATTTCATTTACCCCAAAGACCGCCTCGCCGTCGAAGCCGATGCCTGCCATCAAAACAAAGTAACGAGTGGCAGGTAATGAGTGACCGGCAGGCGCTATCCTGCCGAGAGACACTGTTTTCGGATTACCTTTTATGGCAACTTCCAATGCTTCATCCACGTCCTCAGGAACATTCAGTTCCTTGGCAAGAACATTTGTGGTTCCAAGGGGGAGAATCGCCATCGGAACCTCTGACCCTGCAATTCCATTTACTACTTCATTGAACGTCCCATCGCCACCAGCCGCAATAATGAGCATAGGTGATGCCTTCACAGCCTGTCTGGCGAGATTTTCTGCATGCCCTTTCTTTTCTGTGTAAAGTATCTCGGCGGTGTACCCTTTTGATTTCAAAAAGTGAGAGGCCTTCAGGATTTTCTTTTCTGATACCTTTTTCGCTACAGGGTTACATATGAGAATGACTGAGGATTTCATCAAAGGGAATTATACCTCGACAGCGGGAAATCTTTCCTATTATGACAGGTCTTTTTTCAAGATATGTTGCAACATCTTCAACATCGATTCCCTTCTTCACAAAAAATGCCCTGCCTCCGCTTCTGCTTCCTTTATTCTTGATATGAGGTATTCTCACATATCCGAATTTTTTCGATGTTACATAGCCCGTTGTGTAGTCGGGATCGTCTGACACGCATAACTCAGCTATCACACGCTTACAGGATAAAACCTTCGATGCAAGTATAAGGGCCTCCTGAACAGTTTCAGTATTGATCCCGTATCTCAAAAGCCTTGATGATAAATGTTTAAGCGCAGACTTGGAGATCCCGAGGCGGGATACCCTTATCCCACTTTTTCCGTTTGGCTCAAGACGTTCGCCTTTTTCTGCTGTGATAATTGCAGCGCCTCGCATACCGGTTTTTTTGATCAACCCGAAGGCATTATCAATTGCGGACTTCGATATGTTCGACGCTTGAAGTAACTGCTCAGCTACTTTTTCCCCTTCTTTCGGTGTCGCATTCTCAATTGTCACAACAGGTAAAGCAGTGATTGTTTGCGGCTTCTGTTTTATATTTTCAACAGTAATGATGATTTTATCGGCCTTACCTCTGGAATGGTTCAATGCCCTTTCAACGTATCTTCGAACAACCCTTTGAATCTCTGACGTCTCATACAATCCCTCAGCACCGGAAATGTGAACCTCTGTGAGTTTTGAGTTTTGACTTTTGACTGTCTTCGATGCCCTCATCCTTATGCTCCAGAGATTTTTCATGCTCAGCTCGAAGGTTTTTGAATTCTTGCCATAGGGTCCTTTGCCTCTGTATAGTAAGCTACTGAGGGAGAAGAAGGAAAGGGAGTTAACGTCAACCCATAGAGCAACTCTTTCTACAGAAGCCCGCCCCTGCTGCCAATCTTTACTCTTCTTAATGGAATATCTTTACCACTTTTTCTTATTGCTTCTTCAACTAATCTCAGAAGACCCATGCAGCACGGTACTTCCATATAGGTAACAGTCACTGATTTAATATTGTTTTCAGAGAAAATAGCTGATAGTTTCTCTTCATACGCTTTCGCATTATCAAGTTTAGGGCAGCCTATTGCCAGTGTATGGTCTTTGATGAAGTCGTTGTGGAAACCACCGTATGCATATGCACAGCAGTCAGCAG
>JBGPPR010000211.1:0-2764 GCA_041488675.1 Thermodesulfovibrionia bacterium | reverse complement strand
CTGAAACCCTGAGACTTATAGAAGATAAAAAAGTTCCGAAGGGCGATGTGCTTTGTGTTTCACGGGTCGCAGGCATAATGGCAGCAAAGAAGACAAGTGAAGTTATTCCAATGTGCCACCCGTTAAATATCACCTCAGTAGATATAAAATTAAACCTCGACAGCAAAAAGAATAAGGTTGATATAGTAGCATGCGTAAAGATTCTGGGCCAGACAGGCGTCGAGATGGAAGCACTGACCGCTGTTTCTGCGGCTGCCTTAACTATTTATGACATGTGCAAGGCTGTTGATAAAGAAATGGTTATTTCAGACATCATGCTCATGGAGAAACGAGGCGGCAGAAGTGGTGTGTATAAAAGAAATTGATTATTCTTTCGCCTGCTTCAGTCCCTTCTGTGCCTTGACGTTTTCCGGATCGAATTTCAGGGCCTTCTCGAATTGGTTATATGCCCTTTTTTTCATGCCTGCCTTAAGGTAAATCAGGCCAAGGTGAGCATAGTGCTCTGCATTATACGGCTCCAATTTTATCGTCTCAAGTGATGCATCTTCTGCATCCTTTAGCCTGTTTGGAATCTTTGATAAAGACAGGGAAAGGTCACTCCAATACTTTACTTTCTTCGGTTCTAATTTAATCGCCCATTTTAAGGATTCAACAGCACCCCAGAAGTTCCCTTTTTTAAACTCTTCAACCCCGCGTTTGAACTGTTCTTCTGCACCCTGAGCAGTTGAAACCTCTTCTTCCCGGACCTAGCCCAACGGCTTGAAATGCTCTTTTCGCTTGCTATCGTCTTTCAGCATGTTGTAAGCATGTGTTATTGCATCAAAGATTGAGGTAAGCTTATCCTTTATTTCAGGGTCAGCAGAACTGAAATACCTGTCTGGATGAAATTCCTTTGTAAGCCTGTAATAATTCTTTTTTATAATCTCTTCATCTGAATTATCAGCAACATCGAGAAGTTCATTCGCACTGAGTTTGTCGAGGTTTGAATATATCTCATCCACTTTTTTTCTAAAAGCATCTTCCTCTTCGGAAACAGGCTGCAGAATATCTTCCAGCGACACCATCTCCTCCGCCTCTTCTGCCTTTTCAATTACCTTTTCCTTTTCTTCGAGTACGCCTATAGACCACAAGACATACAAAATCTTCAAGACCTCAAATGAGCCAATCCATGAACTGTTAATCAGCTCCTTAATCGTTTTTCTGCCATCAATTATGGAGAGCATCTTTCTGTCCTGCTGGCTTAGCTCTATATCCTGGAAGAGAGCCATGGGGTCACTGCTAAGTTTAAGGATAGAGTCTGTATCCGGTATCTCATTTTTGATTCTGGTCCAGTTATCTATCCTTTTAATCCCCTCGTATACAAGGTTGCCCATACTCATCTTCAGCGTTATTACTTCCTGTGAAGGTATCTCCCCTTCTACGAAATAATATACAACATCTTCGAGCTGGAAGATGCTGTATATTATTTCCTTTACCTGGTATTTCACGCCCCAGAAGAGTTCCTTCGGTGTTAGATGCCCGAGTTCAACAAGTATAGCGCCCTGCCTTTTGCCAGTCTTTTTGAGGAGTTCCACAGATGCGTCATACTGCTCCAAAGTTATCTTCCCTGCCTTGATAAGCATCTCCCCTAACCTGTCATCCTCATACGTTGAAGAAGCAAAGATAGCATCCCCTTTAACCAGATAAACCTTCTTTGTAAATGCAGGGGTCTTCATGATTAAGGTACCAGTCTTCCTGTTCCTGTTTAAATATGCCAGGATATTGGCAAGACTAACGTCCTTAATGTTCCCTTTGAGTGATATTTCCGTCATTTATACCTTTTAACCTCAAACCTGTAAATTTCTACCTCTTCATGGGGCAGTATATCCGCTTTTATCTTTGCAATCCTTAACTGTTCTTCGACGGTATCGACTCCATCGAGATCAGGTAGCAAGAGTCCTTTCCTCTGTCCACCAACAACGATTACCCCGTATTTTCTGGGGTCAAGCTCAGCTATGTCGCTTACCTTTTCTGGACAAGAGAGGACATCAACAGAATAGGTGAGGTCTTCGAGTTCATCTTCCTCGACCGGATGAAACCGGAGGTCTTTTGTTGCCGCAGATATTGCGTTTACTATAGTCTCGGCCTCAATAGATTCACACAGTGGCATAAAAGTTCCTATGCATCCCCTCAGTTGCCCGTGCTTTTTAAGACTGACAAAAACACCTGCCTTTTCAGCCATTTCAGGCAGAACAGGTTCAGATGGTTTTATAATTCTGCCTTCCCTGACGTATGTCTCTACACTCTTCTTTGCAATCTCAACAAGGGGATGCATCTATTTCCCTCTAAGGAGTGTATATTCGGCTATTGTGAATAGTGCTTCCTTCGCAGGTGAATCCGGAAAAACTGCGAGATCAGTCTTTGCATCAGCAACAATATTCTGCGCTTTTCTTAGACAGAGTTCTATTGTATTATATTTCACAAAAAGCTTCATTATCCTCTTAAGACTGCCTCTTTTGAGTCCATCTTTAATTATTCCCTTGACTTCTTCTATCTCTTTATCAGTTGCAGTCTTCAGCAGGTGTATAAGCGGGAGCGTGATCTTGCCTTCATTAAGATCTTTGCCAAGGCGTTTACCAAGCGCCCCTTCATCTGCCATATAATCAAGTATGTCATCAGCCATCTGAAACGCAATCCCTGTCTTCATCCCGAAACGTGCGAGTGCATTCTCCATATTTTCAGGCAGGGAACCCAGGATAGCGCCTATTCTACATGCCGCCGAGAT
>JBGPPR010000210.1:0-2804 GCA_041488675.1 Thermodesulfovibrionia bacterium | reverse complement strand
CGTTGTTGTCAGTTCTTTCTGCGGATCTGGTGTGATTTTTCTGGAGTCTTCTTGTTCCATCACCTTATGGGTGGGTTGGGAGGCTCTCCTGATACATGTTAGTCTAATAATAAACCGTAATAACTATTGGCGTCAACAATTTTCATGGGTTCGAGATTTACGATCTTTGTGCTTTGAACCTCAATTCGTCCAACTTGACATCAGCCTTCATCAGGTTTTTCAGATCTCTTGGCTTAAAGGCGCCCTTTTCAGTAATTATGGCAGTTACATACTTGTGAGGAGTAACATCGAAAGCAAGGTTTCTCGTTCTTACCCCGGCGGGTGCAATCTGATACTTCCCCAATACGTGGGTAACCTCGTCACAGCCTCTCTCTTCTATCGGGATCTCTTTCCCTGTTGCAATAGAAAAATCAATGCTGCTCAAAGGAGCTGCAACATAGAAGGGAATCTTGTGCTCCTTACAGAGCACGGCTACAGTATATGTACCGATCTTATTTGCCACATCGCCATTTCGTGCTGTCCTGTCAGTGCCGACGATTACGAGGTCTATCTTTCCCATCTTCATAAAGGCACCTGCTGCGCTGTCGGGAATAAGGGTAACGGGTATTCCCTCCTGCATAAGCTCCCATGCCGTCAGTCTTGCACCCTGGAGCACAGGTCTTGTCTCATCAGCAAAGACCTCAAAACGTTTGCCTTGCTCCCGGGCCACAAACATGGGCGCTGTTGCCGTGCCATAGCCGCCTGTTGCGAGTGCTCCGGCATTGCAGTGGGTGAGAATGGTGTTGCCATCCTTGATGAATTCGGCGCCCCATCTGCCGATTGCCTTATTTACCTCTATGTCCTCTTCGAGTATCCGGTTCGATTCTTCTATGAGAAGTTCCTTCAGTCCATCAACGGGTTCATCTCTTTTCTTCATCAGGAAGTTTTTTATTCTTTCTACTGCCCATCGTATATTTACCGCTGTAGGTCTTGTAGAAAGCATTTCATGAAAAATCGGCTCAAGGGCTTTCATGAATTCGAGAAAGTTATATGCCTTTATCTCCTGTGCACCCAGGGATATACCCATAGCCGCTGCAATGCCAATGGCGGGAGCACCTCTTATTTTCAGGGTCCTGATACACTCTGCGACCATCTGATGACCAGTGCATTCAATAAAAATGACCTCGAGGGGAAGCTTTGACTGGTCGAGGATGACTACTTTTCCATTATTCCATTCTATTGTTTTTACCATCCGGCTTTCACACGTACGGCATTATGGCGGAGACAATCATCAACAGAGTCAAAGTTATTACCACGAACACTGTTGCCCAGGAAATATAATTATAGCTCTTTGGATTAACATACTCACCCATTAATTTGGTATTGTTTACCAGTGACATTGCATAAATTAGTACAAAGGGCAGAAGTATGCCATTCACAACAGACGCTAAAATCATGAGAAATACAAGAGGCGCCCCGGGAATCAAAATGAGCAGGGCGGACAAAACTATAATGACCGTGTAGATCCACATAAACTGGGGAGCTTCACGGAAAGTTTTGTTCACCCCTCTTTCCCAACCCATAGCTTCACATATATAGTAAGCCGTTGCCAGAGGAATTATTATTACACCCAGCAATGATGCGTTTGCAAGACAGAGGGCGAAGATAAGAGATGCATAATTCCCCGCAAGAGGCTTTAGCGCGAGGGCAGCTTCTGATGCTTCATTGATTCTTATCCCGTGGGGGAACAACAGTGTCGCACAGGTTACGATTATGAAAAAGCTGACGATATCAGTTATGGAACACCCGATTATGACATCAAGCCTTGATGCGCCGTACTCATCTATCCTGATTCCTTTTTCTGCTATGGATGACTGGAGGTAAAACTGCATCCATGGTGTAATGGTTGTTCCGATGATGCCTATGCTCAATACAATAAATTCGGAATCCCATCTTATCTGTGGAACAAAGGTGTTCTTAAATACTTCGGGCCAATAAGGCTTTGCCATAATTCCTGAAATGACATATCCAAAGTAGAGAAGACATGCAGAAAGAAGTATCTTTTCGATCGTCCGATAACTGCCTTTTGTGACAAGAATCCAGATTAAAATAGCTCCAAAGGGTACCATCACATATTTGCTGAACCCCAGGATTTCCATACTTGCCGCCCATCCTGCAAAATCAGCGATCGTTGTCCCGAGGTTGGCGATGAGAAGCGCTACCATCATAAAGAGGGTTGATTTAACGCCGTAGTTTTCCCTGATGAGGTCTGAGAGGCCCTTGCCGGTAACAACACCCATTCGTGCGACCATTTCCTGTATTACAACGAGAGCTATTGTTGTGGGTATCAATATCCAGAGGAGAGAATACCCAAATCGTGCACCGGCTACTGAATATGTGGTTATCCCACTGGCGTCGTTGTCAATGTTTGCGGTTATGATCCCCGGTCCCATGATAGAGAGGAATATGATCATTCTTCTCCAGAGGCTCATACTTTCCTCCTCTTACGCTTTGCGGCAGGCGGCAGAATTCTGTCGATGATATCGTCGATAGTAACAATACCGAGGAAAAATCCTTCAGAGTCAGTGACCGGAATAGCAAGGAGGTTGTACTTTGATATTATCTCAGCAACTTCCATCTCATCAGTCTCCGGGGTAACTGTTTTGAGTTTCGTCGCCATAATATCAGAGAGTTGTGCATCGAGGTCAGCAAGGAGCATATCTCTCAGGGAGACAACACCGAGGAGTTTTTCCTCAGCATCGATGACGTAGATATAATAGACAGTCTCGATTTCCTCTGCGATTTTCTTGAAGTTATCTATGGCT
>JBGPPR010000209.1:0-2821 GCA_041488675.1 Thermodesulfovibrionia bacterium | reverse complement strand
TGCATTACTATCCGCAATAAATAATCAGCACGCAACCTGTGATCGCGAACTGGCTTTAACGTCTTAATTTCTGCCTGCCCGGGAAGGTTCTTTCTAAGTGCCTCCAGAGCAAGTTGCAGGAGCTCATTTTCTTTTACTTTTTCCATAGTGATAGCCATGTAAGTTCAATATATCTTATTGTTCATTGATTATGAACATATCAAAAATTTGAACAAATGTCAAGAAATTCTTAAGGCTTCTGTATGTCGTTATCTGATTATTAAAATTTCTCATTGATTTCAATGTATTACTGATAGAAATGGAGCCCACTCTCATTAAAAATCTGGATATTGTTCAATATTTTTATATGTTCATAAAATATGAATGACACAATAAGTCTTGCCAATCGGCAGGCTCAACAGCAAGATATCCAGCCTGGCTGAGAAAGTCCTAAAAAAGCGCATAACGCTTCATACGGTGAGGCACAGCTCCGCCACATATTGGGCTCCCAAAATGAATCGTTACCAGTTCTGCACCAAGTACGGGTGGTCTTTCAAAAGCGACATGCCCGACAGGTATATCAAACGGAAGGGTATAATTTTCGACAGAATTGCTGAAAAAGGGGACACTGATCAAGTGAGCAAACTTCAAAAAGAAAACAGACAGCTCATGGAAAAAGTGGAGGCATTAGAAGTCGCAGACTCGACTCTCCGAGGAGAATACAAGAAGGTGAGGAAAGCCTTAGAGTTTGTAATGGAGCTGGTTGAATCCCTCTAAACCACTGAACCAATTCTGAACATCCATCGGCAAGGCAAAAGGGACCATTCTCGTCATTTGTACATCTGAAGAGATGTCTCTCAATGCGGTAAACAAGTAGTAATTTTCAATGAATAAAGAGTCCAAAAAGATCTTGTGAATTGCCATAATATTTTGTTTTTGGTATAGTTAGGTCAACTTCCGGGGGTGATTAGAACAGAAGTAAAAGAATTCAAGATCGGGGTCGAAAACTAACTTCGTGAAGACTAGCTTTTTAGGGAAGTGATCGAGAGGTTGAAGAAAAACTTGATTAAGAAAGGTACAAAAGAATACTTTATTACGATTGCCTGACCCTCATTCTTCCAGGCCCCAGGATGAAAAAACCCATCTTAGAGGAAAAGGATGGCCTATGACGGAAAAACTTGCGAGATACAACTCACAGGTACTTGAGCCCATGATTCTCACCATTCGCGGACAAAAAGTGGTCCTAGATATGGAGTTGGCGAGGATATACGGAGTGACAACCAAGGTTTTCAACCAAGCTGTCAAACGTAACAAGAGAAAGTTTCCTGCAGACTTCATGCTCCGGTTGACGTTGGAGGAATATGAGAACTTGAGGTCACAAATTGTGACCTCAAAATGTGGCCCCAACCGGTCACAAATTGTGACCGGTTCTCATGGGGGCCGACGCTACCTGCCCTATGTCTTCACCGAACATGGTGCAGTTGTTCACACTACCTATTCATGAGCTAAAAAGGGAGGTAAAATTGGGTGACACTTTTGGTTGATGTGGACCTTGATAAAGCCCTTGGACCGGAGCCAAGACTCCACCGCAATCCTCCATACTGATTCTCTGACAGCTTGTCCAGACTGATTCATTGCCGATAAAATCCTTTCCATCTTTTCCATTATACAATCATAAATCTCCCTCCTTTGGCGTTTTGTGAAAACCGGTTTATTGGCTGATCCAAAAAACACCTGACACGAGGTCCTTCTGTTCAGGCAGGGCCGGAGACGATGATTGAGATCATTGACCGCAGCCTCCGCATAGGCACAGATATGGTCCGGGCAGTCGGGCAACCCCAGCGAAAGCTTTTCCCTCAAACGGCTCTTTACCTCCCGCTGCGACTCCTCAATCGCCCCATTATACGGTGCATAATACTCAGGGCTGTTCAAGGGCAGAATGAAGAATTCCTCCAGAACCTCATTCACGGCTGCATGATTCATATTGCCCTCGTTATCTCGCTTCAGTACTAAAGGAGCACCGTACCGATCGAATTTCTCGTTCAGGTACCCTGCAATCTCTTCACCGACCGGATACTCTCCTGCCAGGGGTAAGAACTTATACCTCGAACTCAAATCCTGCATATTGCACAGATAGACTTTGCCAGCAAGACCCACGTCGTATTCCGTGCCGTCCATCGCCCAGGCAACCCCCGGCGTCAGCCATTCGATCCGCCGAAGATGTCGTCGATGATCCGCCACAAGATCCTGCCGCACCTGCTCCACCATCTGCCCCAACTCGCGCCGCGACACACTCAGATGATATTGCTGGTACAACTGGATCGTTCCCGTGCTCCGCTTCACCCCATGATCTAACAATCGTATCTCCGTGTCAAGAACCGAAGAATCAAACGGCTCCACCTTCTTCGGACCAGGACTCTTGATTAAAACGACGTTTTCCAGGATCCTGCAGCGCCATCGGTTAACACTCCCCAAAGGCAACTGAATCGTCTTGCAGATAACCCCATAAGTCATCCCCGTTCGTTCCTTCATACCCTCAACAATCTCCACAACTCTTCTTATCGCCTCTTGCCGATCCGCCGGTTTTTTTTAGCGCCCCTGTCCCGAAACCCCTGATAGGCCGCCAGCAGCTCTTTCACCTCGATCGTCTTCTCGGCCAGATCCAGCTTCTTCTCCAACTCCCGAACCCGCTCTCGAAGCGTCTCCTTCTCCTCGTCTATAGACACAGGCGGTCTTCCCGCAGGACGATTCTCCAGCGCCAGGGCCATGGCTCTCAGAGACTTCTCCTCCCACTCGTAATACGTCTTGCGCGACACCCCTAAGAGCTGAGCTCCCTCCTTTG
>JBGPPR010000208.1:0-2830 GCA_041488675.1 Thermodesulfovibrionia bacterium | reverse complement strand
TTGTTACTCTGAACTTGTTTCAGGGTCTTGTGGAGTTGTAACATAATGATACGAGATGCTGAAATAAATTCGGCATGACAGAAAGACGGCAAATCGGGAAAAGATGGATTTCGAATCCTTGGCAGAAGAGACACATTGTCTTCATCTCGAAAAGAGAATTGTTGAAAGGGTAAGCAGAGGTATTCCCTTAGACAAGAGACCTGATCTTGTTATCTGGTTGTGTCACTTTCCGATGCGATATGTATCAGGCATACAGTGTCCGGTCATTGCCGACGGCGCTCGCTGCCCGTATAATGGTCCTTATTACAATAACTAAAAAAGGTTCGAGAGAAAAACTAAATTCCTTCACTCGACCCCTTGGACCCTCGACTCCTTGAATCCATAGTTATTCTTTCGGAAAGTCTTTGACCGATCTCAGCCCTTCCTTTATTATTGCGGCGAAGACAATAGTGAAGCCGATAAGGATGCCCAAAAAATCTACCGCCCTGTAATAAAAAAGTAGGCCGAGAATAACGGCAAGGGCTGTCAGTCTCAGGAGACTGAAGAAGATTATTTTTCCAGTCGGTCTGGACGAACTGATCAGACCCTCGACGCCTCTTGCAAGACCCCTGAGATTTACAAGGCCGAGGATACCACCGATGAGAATACTTATGGCAAGCTTTCTCCCCCACATGAAAGCTGAAAAAATAGACAGGGGCAGCAGAATGATAGCCGATAGCATAATCGTTTTTTTTACGAGCGGATTCATTGTCTTTTCTCGTGGCCATCCTTAGAAGTTCTATAAAGCCGGCAACGATGCCCAAGATCGCAAAGACAAAAAGCAGCCACGGTGCCGTGTGCATACCAAACCATCTTTCCATAGCGTAATCAAGTCCATACCCAATTAAGCCACCAATGATTGTCGAGATCACGAGATTAAGGCCAACCGTGCTTGCCTCAAGGAGCTGTTTGAATAATGGTTTTTCAGCCATGTTTATGAAGGTTTGGTTTAAAGTTTCTTGAGTGAGGCGTATGCTGCTCTTGCTGTTTTCTCAATATCCTTCTCTGAGTGTGCGAGGGATGTGAAGCCGGCTTCAAACTGTGAAGGAGCCATATATATTCCCCTGTCGAGCATGAGAGAGAAGAATTTCGAGAATTTCACAGTATCAGATGTCTTCGCTGTTTTGTAGTCAACAACCTCGGTATCAGTGAAATACGTGCAGAACATGGTTCCAGCCCTGTAGAATCTTGTCTTGATACCAGCCATCTTTGCAACATCAGTAAGTGCCTTTTCCAAAAGACAGGATGTCTTTTCAAGTGCCCTGTAGTGTTTGTCTTTCGAAAGTATGTTGAGTGTCTCTATTCCTGCTGTCATTGCAATGGGGTTACCTGACAATGTCCCTGCCTGATAGACCGGACCCACCGGTGATACCATTGACATGATCTCTTTTTTACCACCATAGGCGCCAACGGGAAGCCCGCCGCCGATAACCTTGCCGAGACAGGTCATATCAGGAGTTATGCCGTAATATGCCTGAGCTCCTCCATAGGATACCCGAAAACCCGTCATCACTTCATCAAAGATGAGGATAATGCCATGCCTTGCAGTCAATCCTCTGAGCGTTTCAAGGAAGCCGGGCTTGGGAAGAACACATCCGATGTTTCCAACAACGGGCTCGATAATTACGCAGGCAATATATCTCCATTCCTCATTGATTACTCTCGTTAACGCTTCTCTATCATTGAAGGGTAAAGTAATAGTCTCCTGTGCATATGATGCCGGCACTCCCAGGCTGTCGGGAACTCCAAAGGTTGTAGCGCCGGAACCTGCTCTTACCAGCAAACCATCGGCGTGACCATGATAGCAGCCCTCAAACTTTATGACCTTTTCCCTTTTTGTAAATCCTCTCGCAATCCTGATGGCACTCATTGTCGCCTCTGTGCCTGAGTTTACCATCCTCACCATATCCATCGATGGATATGCCTTCAGGACGAGTTCTGCCAGTTCTGTCTCCAGAGATGTAGGCGCACCATAACTTGTTCCTCGCTCAGTAGCCTTTTTGATGGCCTTTACAACTTCCGGGCGGGCATGTCCAAGAATCAAAGGGCCCCATGAGAGGACGTAGTCAATGTATGTATTTCCGTCAACATCATAAATCTTCGAGCCCTTTCCTTTCCGGATGAATACGGGATTTCCGCCGACAGCTTTGAACGCCCGGACAGGGCTGTTCACACCACCAGGGATGACCTCCTGAGCCCTCTTAAATAATCTCTGTGAATTTTTCCTGTTCATGAAGTTACTCAGCCTTCTTTTTAATCTTACAGACTATTTGGAAATTCAAAGTGTATAGATTTTGTCATGCTGAATTTATTTCAGCATCTCGTATTTTTAATATGTAGCATCTACAGGAGATCCTGAAACAAGTTCAGGATGACAAAAATGTTATCGTATCCTACTATAGTTTAACCTCTGGATTCCCGCTTTCGCAAGAATGACGAACAAATAAGATCAACTATCGCTTAAAACTTCGATACTCTATCATAAAAAATTTGCACGTGTCAAAAAGGAGTTGCTGTTATATAATTAGTCTTGGCATGTAAAATTACCTTAACACAGCTCTGTCTATTGTGCTATAAAAGGTAAATTAAAAAATAAGGAGGTTGCAATGAAAAGAGTATTGGTCTTATTGTTTGTCTTTTGTCTGGTTTTTGCCTGTGCGAAGAAAGAGGAAAAGAAAGGGGCATACCTTGCGAAGATCGGCGACTCCGTGATAACACAGGCCGACTTCGACAGGGAGATAAAGGGACTCCCTGAGTTTGTGCAGAAGATGTTCGAGGGACCTGCCGGGAA
>JBGPPR010000207.1:0-2830 GCA_041488675.1 Thermodesulfovibrionia bacterium | reverse complement strand
GTAAACTTTGTATTTCTCGGTGTCCTGGCATTCTCGAAAACCGAACAATCCGATTACACAGGAATGGGGACTACCACGGCTTAAATCAACATTAATATCTTTGTTAAGAAAGTTTTGCGTTTAGAATGCGAGTTCTAAAATTTGCCACATGATAGATAGTGATAGATTAAATCCCACCTAACTGCTTTCACCTACAAATATTGTACCTAAGGGGTGGCAGTATACTAACGATACGGTTAAGCTTCAATCTGAAGTTGAGGTAGAGCCAAGAAGAAAGAGATTCCCCGTATTGGAGCAATTGCAGATTGAAGTGTGAAGGACTAAGCCGCTACGCACCCTATGGCGATTCAATTCCCCTTCTGAGTCTTTTCCCTAACTGATTATGTATAGTTTTGACGTTATGACGCCGCGTTGCGAGGGAACCCGCTTGATCATAAGCGATGCCGGCAGACTTAAGCACCCCACCGATGTTTTGAATACACACAAAAATAGGATTTCAGACAATAGGACAGTATGGCGAAAAATTATGAAGTTTTCGCATTGGGCAGGATACATAATCTTTATGTTGTATACGGCATTCATTTCAATATTTCTGCGGAGGGTCTTTGCACCTGAACGGCTGCAGAACCTCCACTGTAATCATCCTGCCTTTTTGACAGACAGGACATTTGGTAAGATCAATGCCTGAGACCTTAAGCAAAATCTCCTGCCAGGTCAACGGTATATCTTTGTCTTTTGTTTGGAACTTGCTGCTGCCGAGAAGCTCACGACATAAAGCGATGTTGTTCTTGCGTTTTCTGTTCGCCAGCAGGCCATAGTGACGTATCTTCACAAATCTATCGGGCAATACATGGAGAAGGAACCTTCTGATAAACTCATCGGCATTCAGCGTCATGATCTTTTCTTTGTCACCGTCAGAGTAGTCACGCCAGAGGAAGGATACTTTACCATCCTGAAGCTTGAGGATACGGTGATTGCTGATGGCTATCCTGTGGGTATATCTGCTGAGGTACTGAAGAACTCCCTCAACACCGTTAAATGGAGGTTTGCAGTAGACTACCCACTTCTTATGGTAGAACTGTCTCCTAAATCCTTCGAAGGCATCAGGCTCTTTTAGATAACCAATAATGCCAGGAAATGCGAGTTCCTCTGATTCATAACTTCTCTTGAGATAGTCAAGGAACTTGCCGTTGAACAACGCCGACATAACCCTTACAGGAATGAAGAACCCTTTTCGAGACGAGACCCATCGACCTCCCTCAGAAGACAATCCGCCACCGGTGACAACACAATGGATGTGAGGATGGTCCATGAGGTTCTGTCCCCAAGTGTGGAGAATACACATGAAGCCTATGCGTGCGCCGAGGCGCTTTGGATCATTGCCGAGTTCTATCAGCGTCTCCGAGACTGAGCGGAAGAGAAGATTATACATGACTTTCTGATTGCTAAAGACAAGGGGATTGAGTTCTGCGGGGATAGTAAAGACAACATGGAAGTATTGTATGGGAAGGAGGTCTTCATCTCTGGCCTCAATCCATTTCTCTTTCCTTAAGAACTGGCATTTAGGACAGTGTCTGTTTCTGCAGGAGTTATAGGATATCTTCAGATGGCCACAGTTGTCACATTCATCTTTATGGCCACCAAGAAGAGAGGTTCTACATGCCTCAATGGCAGACATGGCCCGTCGCTGATTACGGGGCATCCGATGGTATCTTCTGTAATCAGGGCCACATTGACGGAAGATATCCGCCACCTCAACGCTGTGAGACGCACGCACCAGGATGAAAACTACGGAATCTGTTGGGGTTGTTCTTTATCGAGTGGACTGGTAACCTGAGCCAGATTGATCCGACTGACATGCAGATAAACCGTTGTTGTGGTCGGAGAATAGTGGCCTAAAAGCAACTGGACATGGTGCAGGCTCGTTCCCGCCTCAATCAAATGAGTAGCGAAGCTATGCCTCAGTGTGTGGGGACTTGCTGGGTTCGTTATGCCGGCTCGTTTCTTGGCGTCAAGGAAGATCTGTCGTATCGAACTTATACAGATATGAGTGCCTTCCTTTTGCCCTTCAAATAACCATTCTTTCGGATGATATTGTCTCCAGTACTGCCTGAGGCATTCAAGGGCAGTCTGCGACAAGATGGTATATCGATCCTTGCCCCCTTTACCCTGCTGTACCCACACCATCATTCGTTTGCTGTCGATATCGGTTACCTTTAAACGTGCTGTCTCAGCTATCCTCAGCCCTGCAGTATAGGTAATAGTCAGAATCGCCCTGTGCTTGATATTCTCCACTACGGACAACAAGGCTTTCACCTCCGATAGGTCCAGAACTACCGGAAGAGTCTTTTTTCTCTTGGGACCCTTGATCTTCTCCACAATCCATTCGCGTTTCAGCGTATGCTTGTACAGAAACTTAAGAGCACTGTAATAGAAACGATAGGTCCCCTCTGATAACTTCCTTTCATTCAAAAGATACAGAAGATACTCCCTGAGTTCTTTCTCCCCAAGTTCCTCCGGCGACTTATTGAAGTGCTTTGCATAATTGCTTACTTCCCTCAGATAGATCTTTTGGGTCTTCGGGGTAAGTCCTCTCAACTGAAGGTCTGCCAACATCTGCTCTCTCAACTTGCTCATATCACTTCCTCCTTTTGAAACAAATATCCGCCAGCTTATGCCGACGGTACAACAAAAGGAGATTGTAATAGGATTGTGCCAACTCAACAAAGTCCGGCAAGGGGCAGCCTTATGACAAGAAAAAACTAAAAAGTTTTTATTACTGCGCTTGGTGAGAGAGATCTACCGCGTAGCGGTTTAGTTCTTCTTCCTG
>JBGPPR010000206.1:0-2873 GCA_041488675.1 Thermodesulfovibrionia bacterium | reverse complement strand
GGCACTATTTGCGGCGATCATTAAGTCTGTGATCAATCTGTAAATGCTGGTGCGGTAATATTTATACGTGATTCCGGTTTTTTTGGACTCTGTTTACGAGGCACAACGTAAACCTTCTCGGTTGCCGAATGTAACTGAGAAGGCGGAGCATTGATTAATGACCATATGGTTTGATCACAAGAAATTCGGCTTATTGTTCAGTGCGCTTATGAAACGATATCTCTTATGAAAAAGGTATTAATAATTGACGAAAACAGATTCTCCCGTATCTGTTCGGCCATTCTTGAACATGAGGGATTCAAGACAGAGATACTCGAAAACGGTGCGAACCAATTGGCAACCTTTGACAACAAAAAATTCGGGCTGGTAATAACAAGCTATCCCTTTGGCCATTTTTTGTTTGAGAAGATAAAGAACATGAACCTCCCTACCATCATATTGACCGATCATATTAACCGAGCTTTTATCAGCCTGCTGGAAGGCTTTACTAACTCGTACTGTATGGTAAAGCCCCTCGATTATCAGGAGTTCCGGTCGCTCGTAAAACAGATAGCGAGTTGTGAGGTACAAGAAAAAAATGGGTTTAGCATCCTGTAGGGCTTCCGTTCCAAGGAGACGAAGAACCGTGATCGAATCTCTCCGTGCAAGGTACGGGGTAATGATGAGGACATAGAAATGCTGGAGATTCTGGACCTTAATAATGTATCTTCAATCCTGAGCCATCTGTCTAACCTTGTGAACTTGTCTCTTTCTATCTATGGTGAAAAAGGAAACGTCATTCTGGCATCTGTCTCTGAAGACAAATTCCTGTCCGCACTAAAAGCGTCTCAAAGAGGCAGAGATGAATATGATGATTTTCTTAAGAGTTGCATAGAGAAAACTGTCAATAAAAGAGACAGCTTCATTGTCAAGGGGCCTGCCGAGCAACATTATTTCTTTGTCCCTGTTCACGTAAATAACGTCACCTTTGTCATAGCAGGCAGTGGTGTTTACCTTTCTTTAAAGGAATTTGAGGATTTTTATTTGAGAGATGGCCGGAGTTACGATTTGAATCCGGAACAACTTAAAGCTTGGTCTCATCTGGTCATCATCAGAGATTATGCGACTCTCCGCGAGACTGCTCAGCATATCCAGACGATGGTTAATCAATTTTTCAGCATCAGGTATGAAGGCGGTCTCAATGAAAAAAAGTATAAATTGACAAAGACCATCCTTAGCCTCATAGCAGATATAGATTTAGATATGCAAGTGGAGGAGATATATGACATTGTAGTTGACATCCTCCTTTTCCTTTTCAATGTTGATAATGTATCTGTCATGATCAAGCACGACGATGTGTTCAGCCCGCAAAGAGTGGCAGGAAGGCTGAGATTGCGTCTTCAATCCATGACATTAAAGGGAGCAGGCATCCTGTCTGAGGCTGTCGAAAAGCAAAGACATATTTATTCTGATAACATGATGGAGATATTGAGGTTAGGGCTGCCGGATGAAGTCACATCCGTCCATGCATTCCCTATTATGACAAAAGATAAGATCGCGAGACTATTGGGCGTTTTCAATTCCCGTCTTTCTCAAGACGATGTGGATATTATCACGGAGTTATGCAAGGTTGTCAGTTTCATTTTGAGACTCAGAGATTTCCATGATAGTTATGAGAAACGCAAGAAAGATATGGATATCTTGAATATGGTTATTACACGTCTCAATGAAGTTAAAGAACCGGAGGAGCTTTATGAAACCATAATGGATATGTCAGTGCATCTCGCACATGCTGAGAGAGGCTCTCTGATGTTAATGGAAAATGGCAACGCATATCTTACTATAAAGGCTGCAAAGGGGATCAACAAAAAGCTTCTCAAAGAAATAAAGATCAAGGTGGGAGAGGGAGTAGCGGGCAAGGTATTTGGTGAAGGAACGCCTCTCGTGGTGCATGACATCGAGAAGGACGAGAGAGTTCTTCTGCCCAGGAAGCCGAGTTATAAGACGGGCTCTTTCGTAAGTATTCCCCTGAAGTTAGGAGAAAAGACTATAGGAGTTCTGAATATATCTGATAAGATAAAAGGCGAAGTATTTTCAGAAGAGGACATGACTCTTCTTGGCTCTTTTGCATCGTATGCGTCTATTGCACTCGAAAGGTCGATGTATTACAGTCTTGTAGGTCACTTAAGAGAATTATCCATTACGGACTCTTTGACAGGTCTTTTTAACAAGCGGTATTTTGAGGAGAGGTTTTTTGAAGAACTCCAGCGTTCAGAACGCCACAACCTGTCTTTCTCGCTTGCGATGCTGGACATCGATGATTTCAAACTTTTCAATGATACAGAGGGACATCTTTCGGGTGATGAGGTGCTGAAAAATATTGCAGGTATTGCGAAAGAGAGCACTCGTGTCATCGATATCATAGCGCGATTTGGGGGTGAAGAATTCGCGATTATTATGCCTCAAACGGAGAAAGATGAAGCGTTCTTTGTTGCAGAAAGGATAAGGAAATCTGTCCGGGAACAGTTGGCCCACACGTGGAGATATTTTCCGAAAGAACGCATCACTGTCACTGTGGGTGTTGCGACTTTTCCATCCGATGGGAGGGGGATGAGAGATTTGATTCAAAATGCCGACAGGGCGCTCTACAGGGGAAAGAAAGAGGGTAAGGATAGAACACTGTTATATAGCAAATAAGATCCCGCAGTAGTGAGCCTTTGCAGGTCGTATTAATAAGTGCATTCTAATCTTATTTATTATAATATTCAACAAGTGGTCAATCATGTTATTAATCTCCAAAGATCTTAAAAGTTATTTAAGATCTTTAATTCTGTCATTCTGGCTTGTCCAGAATCTTTCTTCGCTTACAGAAGGATTCTCGATGCGAGTCTTCG
>JBGPPR010000205.1:0-2882 GCA_041488675.1 Thermodesulfovibrionia bacterium | reverse complement strand
CACTGCCAGATAGTCCCTCTTGACTATCTCCTTCGTTTTTAGTACATTTAGTAGCCGGCGTTTCTCCCATAAAGAGGCAGAGATTCTCTATTTCGGGAATACATTCAAAAGAATATGCTTGTTTATTAAAGGAGTTGTTCCGGCATGTTGTTTGAGTAATAATTTTTATGATGCAAGTGTATGAAAGGAGGTGAAAGACGACGATGAGAAAGTTATCAATAGTGTTAGGACTGATTACAGCATTGGCTTTCGTTGCATCAGCGTTTGCTGGAATGGGTGTCTACGAGTACAAAGATGGCGATATGGGGAAAGTGACATTTGATGGAAAGCTTCACAATACAAAACTCGGCCCAGGCAAGTGTATGGACTGTCATAAAGGTAATGTCCCTTTTGCTATGAAGAAACCGGGTACTGAAGGATCAGCTAAGATTATGAAGGCAGACCATGTGGCAGGCAAGTTTTGCGGGACATGCCACGATGGCAGCAAGGAAATGGGCGGCATCAAGATATTCGGTTGGCAGGAAGGTTCAGACTGCGCAAAGTGCCATAAGAAAGAAGAAATGAAGCCTGAAGAAAAGAAAGAAATGAAAGAAGAAATGAAGCCGGAAGGAGAGATGAAACCGGAACAGGAGATGAAACCGCAAGGAGAAACGAAACCGGATTGTGCAAAGCCGGAGGAAAAGAAATAAAATAAAAGGGTGTGCAGCTCAGCTGCGCACCCTCATCATAATATAGAAGTATTTAGATCCTCGTCAGCCACGATTCATATTTCTTATTCTTTCCCCTGACAATATCAAAAAATAATGACTGAATCCGCCTTGTTATCTTGCCCGGTCTGCCGGCACCGATACTTCTTCCATCAACCAGTCGAATAGGGGTAACCTCTGCTGCCGTACCAGTGAAAAAAGCCTCATCAGAGATATAGAGCTCATCTCGCGTAAACTTCTCTTCCCTTACCTCTACACCTTCATCATGTGCTATTTCGCTGACGCTGTCCCGCGTTATTCCCTCAAGAATTGAGGTAAGGGGCGTAGTCTTCAAGATTCCCTTTCTCACGATAAAAATATTTTCGCCGCTCCCTTCAGACACATAGCCTTCTGTATCCAGCAACAGGGCCTCGTCATACCCGCATGTCACGGCTTCGTTTTTGGCAAGTTGTGAATTTACATAATAACCGCAAACCTTACCTCTCGACATGTTGGAATTCACGTGGTTTGTTATAAAGGATGAAGTCTTTACTCTGATCCCGTTTTTCAGTCCTTTCTCCCCAAGGTAAGCTCCCCACCGCCATAAGGCAATGGAGACGTTAATAGGATTCTGCGGTGCATACAGACCCATTGCGCCATAGCCTATGTAAATGATTGGTCTGATATAGCATTCTTTGATCCTGTTTACCTTTACTGTTTCGATAACTGCATTCTTAATGTCCTTCTTCGAATAGGGGATGTCCATCAGGAATATACGGGCAGAGTTGAAGAGCCGCTCTATATGTTCATCGAGTCTGAATATCGCCGGCCCTTTTTCAGTTTCATAGCAACGGATTCCTTCAAAAACTCCAAGGCCGTAGTGCAGGGTATGAGTTAGAACATGCACTGATGCCTTATCCCAGTCTATGAATTTTCCGTCCATCCATATCTTTTCTGTTTTGGCTATCATAGGGTCTTATTATACCAGCCTGAATGCATATTCACAATTACATCTTTTCAGGTGCGCTGATCCCGAGTACTGTGAGACCATCCCTGAGAACAATCCTGACGGCCTCGCAGAGTGCAAGCCTTGCCTCGGACAGTTCCCTGTCGTTGTCGACAACCCTGTATTTATTGTAATAGGGATGGAAAAGACCTGAGAGTTCCTGCAGGTAGAAGGTAATTCTGTGAGGTTCATCTGCAGTGGCAGCTCCCTCAAAGACTATGGGGTACATAAGGAGTTTCCTGATGATCCTCATTTCCTCAGTAGTTAAGAGAAGTTCAAGATTTGAATCGTGGAGATTTTCTGTGCTGAAGTCTTTCTCCCGTGCATGAGCGAAGATACTGTTTATGCGCGCATTCGCATATTGAACATAAAATACGGGGTTTTCTGATGACTGAGACTTTGCAACTTCAATGTCAAACTCGAGATGGCTATCGGGTCTCCTCGTCAGGAATATAAACTTTGTTGTATCTACGCCAACCTCATCCATCACCTCTTTCAAGGTTACAAATTCACCTGCCCTCTTTGACATCTGCACAGGTTTGCCGCCTCTCATGAGTGTTACCATCTGCACAAGCAGAATTTTCAGTTTCTCTTTCGGGTAACCGAGAGCCTCGATGACGGCCTTGACTCTTGGTATATAACCATGGTGATCAGCTCCCCAGATATCAACGAGCTCATCATAATGCTTCTCCACCTTTTTCCTGTGATATGCGATGTCAGAAGTAAAATAGGTGTATTCCCCATCCTGTTTGATGATCACCCTGTCTTTGTCGTCTCCGAAAGCTGTTGACCTGAACCATGTCGCCCCATCTCTCTCAAAGATGAAGCCCTTTGTCCTGAGGTCATTTATCGCTTTTTCAACATCACCCTTGCTGAAGAGTTGTCTTTCGCTCTGCCATGCATCAAAGCCGACGCCGAAATCTTTTAAATCCACTTTGATACGGGATAGCATTAACTCATATGAATAATCAATGAAAAATTCCGATGCTTCGTCAAAGTCCGTCTTGATGAATTTGTCGCTCATGTTATTGATTATTTCCTGAGCTATCTCTTTGACGTAATCTCCTCTGTAACCTTCTTCCGGAATTGGATATTCTATCCCAAGCAATTCCTTGTAGCGCGCGAATACTGATTGGCCGAGCAGTCTTACCTGTTTTCCCGCATCGTTTATGTAGTATTCGCATTCCACT
>JBGPPR010000204.1:0-2882 GCA_041488675.1 Thermodesulfovibrionia bacterium | reverse complement strand
ATTACTCGTCATTTCTCCTCGGAGAATGCCTGTGATGAATGTAACATAGAGCTTCCGCAGCCATATCCTCTCCTGTTCTCTTTTAACCACCCCGTTGGTGCATGTCCTTCCTGTAAGGGATTTGGCAATATTTTGAGATATGATGAGAACCTTATCATACCGGATAAGGGTCTTTCATTATCAAAAGGTGCAATCGATCCTTGGAACAAACCAGCGTACAAGTGGTGGAAAGAGCAACTTGTCAAGCATGCAGGCAAGGATGGCATTGATATTCATAAACCATATTCCGCGTTTTCTGGCAAAGAAAAAACTTTACTTTTTAAGGGAGGGAGTACATTTTACGGAATAGATAATTTCTTCGAGGAGATGGAAAACAGAAGGTACAAGCTCCATATAAGGGTCTTTTTAAGCCGATACAGAAGCCCCCTAACCTGTTTTGAGTGTAATGGCAAAAGGCTGAGGGGAGAATCTCTCGCATATAAACTGTCAGGTCTTGATATAACTGAACTTTGCATGATGCCGATATCAGATGCTACAGGGTTCTTTGCCAAGCTTGATATCTCGCCTTATCAGAGAGACATTGCAAAGGAGGTTCTAAGGCTCATATCAATAAAACTTGGATTTCTCCGGCGAGTAGGCATTGGTTACCTGAGCTTGAGCCGTGACGGAAGAACTCTTTCAGGTGGTGAGTATCAAAGGGTGAACCTTTCAAACCAACTCGGATCATTCCTTACGGGGACTCTCTATGTGCTCGATGAGCCGACCGTAGGGCTCCATGCAAGAGACACGGAAATAATATCGAACATCATGTCAGAACTTTCAAACCTCGGCAATACTATCCTTGTTGTTGAGCATGATCGCGGGATTATAGAGTCTGCCGACTGGATTGTGGAACTGGGCCCGGGAGGCGGGCACCGCGGAGGAAAGGTTGTTTTCTCAGGCCCGAAAGATGATTTCCTGAAGCAGGATACATTCACAGCGCGCTATATAAAGGGACTCGACAAGTTAGAGCTTCCTGTAAAGAGGAGAATTGGTACCGGCAAGAAAATCCTCTTGTCTGGTGCTACGGGCAACAATCTTAAATCTGTTGATCTTGAGATTCCTCTCGCCGCATTGACAACTGTCACAGGGGTATCGGGTTCAGGGAAAAGCAGCCTCGTTGTAGAAACCCTATACAATGCATTAGTCAAGGACTTGAAGACAGGGTACCATTTTTCCTTGCCTTATAGGAGGCTCGATGGTGCCCGTTACCTTAAAGGCGTAAAGCTCATTGACCAGACACCGATCGGAAGAAGCCCCCGTTCAAATCCCGTAACGTATTTGAAAGTCTTCGATCCTATTCGCAGGCTCTTTTCAGAGCAGGCAGAGGCAAAAGCCTACGGATATGGACCCGGGTTTTTTTCCTTCAATATCCCCGGTGGCAGGTGCGAGGCATGTAAAGGTTCGGGTTACCAGAGGATAGAGATGTATTTCTTTGAAGACCTCTATATAAAATGTGAACAATGTGGAGGTAAGAGATACACACCAGAGGCGCTACGGGTAACGTATCAGGGAAAAAATATCGACGAGGTCTTAAACATGACAGTCGATGAAGGCATACAGCTGTTCCATAATATTCCTCCGATAAACAATAAGTTGCTACTCATGAAGGATATCAGACTTCACTATATCAGGCTTGGTCAACCTGCAACAACACTGTCAGGCGGGGAAGCACAGAGACTGAAAATATGTGCGGAGATGATTCACCCCGCTGAATCCCCCCGTACTCCCCTTGAGAAAGTAATCCCCCCTCACCCCACTCTATCAAAAGGTGGAAGGGGGGATTTTCAAGATGGGAAAAGAGATATTAGAGGCATACTTTACATTCTCGATGAACCAACGGTAGGCTTGCATTTCCTGGACGTTAAAGCACTGCTTGATGTACTCCATAGATTGGTTGATTCTGGAAATACCGTCCTAGTTATTGAACATAACCTTGACGTTGTTCAAGCATCAGACTGGATAATAGACATGGGACCCGAAGGCGGGGAGAAAGGTGGACAGATTATTTTTGAGGGCACGCCAGAAAATATTATAAATGCCGGAGAATCTTATACCGGAAAATATCTGAAAGCCTATTGTTGCAGTGGCTAACAAGTCAGCCAGCCAGCCACTGTGTCATTCTGGCTTGTCCAGAATCCTTCTTCTTTCAGAAAGATTCCCGACAAGCGGGAATGACAATAATGAAACATTGCCTATGAACTCATTTAATGTGTACAAATTACGGCATGTCATTGCGAGAAGGTTGCTGCCGACCGCCGAAGTAATCCCATTCAAAAAGAGATTGCCACGCACTTCGGGCTCGCAAAGACAATGTTACTAAATTTGCCTAAACCCTTGACAAAAATACATCAAGAAGCATAATTAAGCGACATGCTCTCTTATATAACAAAAAGACTTCTTTTAATGGCCCCCCTTCTCTTTGGAATTACTCTCATTACCTTCACGGTAATTCATCTCACACCTGGTAGCCCTGTTGAAGTACAGACAGAAATGTCTCTTAAAGCATCTGCGCAGGCTCGGGAAAACCTTAAGAAACTCTATGGTCTTGATAAACCATTGCATATCCAGTATTTCGACTGGCTGAGGAGGTTTGTAAAACTCGATTTTGGACGTTCCTTTGTCGATGGCAGGAAGGTCATTCATAAGATCATTGAGAGACTTCCTGTAACCCTAACGATTAACATTCTATCCTTGATATTGATATTGATTGTAGCCATCCCTATTGGGGTACTTTCTGCAACAAAGCAATACTCAATCTTTGACAAGCTTTCTACGGTCTTTGTCTTTATTGGTTTTTCGACACCCACCTTCTGGCTGGCCCTCCTTCTTATGATACTCTT
>JBGPPR010000203.1:0-2886 GCA_041488675.1 Thermodesulfovibrionia bacterium | reverse complement strand
TATGCAATTGAACAATTATTTTCAGAGTCATTCCTCCGCCAGAGGCGGATCGGGTATCCTTCTGAACCCCTCTTTGGAAAAGAGGGGAAAGGGGAGATTTTATGGATAATAAATTTACTCAAAAAAATCCCCCATCTCTAAAGGGACCCGCCTGCCGTCCGTCGGGCAGGGACGGAGAGGGATTACTGGATACTGATCAGGATATTAGATAGTAATATGCCCTGATAAGGTAAAATAACTGCTGATTAGACCAGGAACTGGAGCTAAGGGAATTTCTAAATTGCATGGAGGTGCACATGAGTATTCTGCCGGAAGGAGAACAATTGAGGAGGGCAGTGAGATGGATATCGGAAATGCGTGAAGAAAGACAGGATGCAAGTCTCTCAAAATTAATCAGTGAGGCATGTGTCAAGTTTGACCTGTCGCCGGCTGATACGGAATTTCTCAGCCGTTTCTTTGCCGGGGAACAGTCAAAGAAGTAGATCTCCTCTATACCTATGCCAAAGCCGATTGTCGCCATAGTAGGAAGACCTAATGTGGGTAAATCAACCCTCTTTAACAGGATAACAGAGTCTCATAGCGCAATTGTTGAAGACATCCCGGGGGTAACAAGAGATAGAAACTATCGTGATGCAGAATGGGAGGGGAAAGGATTCATTGTGGTCGATACCGGAGGCTTTTATCCGGAGCCTCCGGAAGACATCTTTTTACACATCAAGGAACAGGCTATCTTTGCCATTGAGGAGGCAGACATTATCATACATCTCCTGGATGGCAAGACAGGTCTGACTCCAACAGATATGGAGCTCGCAAGGTTCCTGAGATCTTCAGGGAAAAAGGTGCTCTGGGTGGTAAATAAGATTGATGTTCCCAAGCATGAAGAAAGACTTCATGACTTTTATCCGATAGGCACTGATGATCTGTGGCCTCTCTCTGCGGAATCAGGATTTGGTTATGATGACCTTATGGAGAGACTCGTCTCTCTTCTTCCCTCCCATGTCGAAGAAAAGATCGATTACCCGAAGATTGCCGTCATTGGCAGGCCCAATGTGGGAAAATCCACGTTGGTAAACACCTTGCTCGGCAAGAAAAGGATGATTGTAAGTCCAGTTCCGGGAACGACAAGGGATTCTATCGACAGCATTTGCACATACTATGGAAGGAAATATTTATTTATTGACACCGCAGGACTGAGAAAGAAGGGAAAAGTCGGTTATTCCATCGAGAGATTCTCAATGGTGAGGGCTATAAGAAGTATAGAACGGTGTGATGTCGCTCTCATTGTCATGGACGCCAGTGAAGGTATTGGGGAGCAGGATCAAAGGATAGCAGGGATAGCGGAGGCATATGGAAAAAGCGCAATTTTTCTTCTGAACAAATGGGATCTTGTTGAGAAGCCGGAAGAAGCATATAAAGGGCTGGGCAACGAACTATACAGGAAGATGTGGTTCATGCAATACTCGCCATTGATTACGCTGTCTGCCGTGGAAAAGAAGCGTATTACAAAGATTTTTCCAATGATTGATGAAGTCATAAAGGAGAGAAGGAAGAGGATTCCTACAGCGGAGCTCAACAGGTTTTTCAGGGAATCCCTTTCAAAAATGTCTTTGCCTTCATATAAGGGCAAGGCTGTAAAGCTCTACTATATAACGCAGGTGAAGGCAGAACCACCCTCTTTTGTGATTTTTGCAAATCGTCCGTCGCACTTGAAAGATTCACACCGGCGGTACATAGAAAAAGTATTACGTGAGGAATTTGTATTCATGGGAACCCCGATCAGAATTTATGTGAGGCAGAGAGAAAGAGAACAGAGCCGGTGAGGTTCTTTAAAATAGCTGTCAGGAGCATTGTGGATTTTTTTAAAGATGGAGGGATTATGCTCGCAGCCTCCATTTCCTATTTCACCATGATGGCGATGGTGCCATTTTGTCTTTTCATGGTAACCATATTCGGATACTTTCTCGGACACTATTATGGCTTCTATCAGTTTTTAGCCAATAAACTTATAAGTTTTTTCCCTGCCATAACATCAGGCATTACAAAGGAACTGGAAAAGCTTATCACCTTCAGGGGAATCGGGACATTCAGTATTGTTCTTTATGGGGTTCTGTCATATCAACTTTTTTCATCCATTGAAAATGCATTCAATGTGATTTTTAAGGTCAAAAAGAGCAGACATTTCTTCTGGTCTGTTGTCCTCACCGTTCTGCTCGTGACATTGATCATTGCAATCATTCTCTTATCTTTCATCGCAACATACTTCATTCACCTTCTAAGGACATTAAGACTGACGTTCCCTCAGTTAAAAATGGGCTTGATAACGGGTCTCCTTATACAGTATCTTGTTCCTTTTCTGATTATGCTTTTTACTATTACCGTAGTCTACATCCTCCTTCCAAAAAGCAAAGTCAAACCATTGCATGCTTTAGCCGGCGCCCTTTTTACAACGGTATTACTTGAGATCGCCAAACATCTGTTTACATGGTATGTGGGAACTGTTGCGAAGTTCGGTACCATATACGGCCCTCTGACGGCATTCGTTGTATTTCTGCTCTGGGTTTTTTATTCCTCCTGCATTTTTCTCATCGGGGCTGAGATAGTACACAATCAGGGGCAATATAAGAAGTGAACTACCGGCAGCAAGATGCGAGGTATCGAATCTGTCATTCCGGCTCGTCCGGAATCTTTCTGTATCTCTGTATTGAAAGAAGGATTCTCTCCTCAGCGAGTCGCCCGAGGCGACCCGTCAAGCGGGAATGACGGACAATCATTGGAACAGACTTAGCCATGAACCTCAATAAAAAACACATTATCAGTTGGGTGCTCTTTGATTTTGCAAACTCAAGTTACTCTGCTGTGATAGCCTCTGTTGTCTTTCCCGTCTAC
>JBGPPR010000202.1:0-2915 GCA_041488675.1 Thermodesulfovibrionia bacterium | reverse complement strand
CGAGTGTTCTGAATTTAAAAGAAGAGGAAAAGAAAAATACAATGAATATTTTTGACGCTATTCCATCTCTTCGATAATCGCTGCTGCCAGGAGTGGAAACATTATTTCGTGATGTCCTGTGAGAGCATAGGCAGATCCCTTTTGCAGAGTAGGTCTCTTAAGCACATTTTCTCTTGGTCTGTAATGCTGAATAAAGTCCATATTCACCGTTGTAATGTTCTCAACTTTATTGCCGAGGTTGCGGGCTATCGTGAGGGCTTTTAAAAATACTTCCGGCATAATAACAGCAGAACCGAGATTAATGTAGACACCGCCCTCAAGATCAGATACAACTGATGCAAGGAGTCTAAAATCTCTAAAGCTACCTTCACCAATGCTCGCGCCGTCTGCGTCGGGATGCATATGGATGATATCCGTCCCTATGGCGGTGTGAACCGTTGCAGGGATACCAAGTTCATAGGCAGTAGCGAAGATGCTCCTTTCTTTGAACCTGAATCTGCTTTTAGATATCATTTCGCCGACAGACCTTCCTATCCCATATCCTTTCTTTACGCCATTTGTTATAGCCTTGTTAAGATATCTCCCTGTTTCCTTTGCCATGCCAAAGGTTGCTTTATTCAATTCTTTCCCAACGTCTTCAGATGTGTGTCCTGCGAAAGAAAGTTCAAAGTCATGGACTATACATGCGCCATTTGTGGCGATTGCAGTGATGATATTTCTTTTCATAAGGTCTGTGATGATAGGTGACAGTCCTACCTTTATTGGATGGGCGCCCATACCAAGAATTACGGGCCTTCTGTTTCTTCTTGCCCTCACAATTGCTCTGACAGTGGCTATAAAGTCGTTTACAGCGAGGACATGAGGAAGCTTATTGATAAAGCTGCTAACAGTATCACCCTTTGCCGACGGCGTTGCAAGGATGGAAAGAGAAACTTTGCTTCTTCTCTTGGCTATCGAGTAAGTTCTAACCTTCTTTAATGATACAGGTTTGTATTTTTCCACCGAAGATATATACTCCTTTTCTTCTCTTGTGTCAACAAAACAGCCGGGAATTTCCTGATAAATCTTAACACACCGACCCCTTACCGTCAAAGACGATAAGGAAGTGACAGATTAACCTCCCCATAATCCCCTCCTTAGTAAGGAGGGGTGAGGGGTGTTTCTTAAAGTATAATTGTCCCCACGAACAGCAATCTGATAAACTTCACCTTGGTGAACAATAAAATCTTTAATCTTTCATTAGAAAGAAAATTATATCAGTTAATTATCAGCAGGCTTGATGGTGATAAGATTCATTCCCAAGCATATCGGGAAAAAATACTTCGTCTTGTTGAAAAGGGAATTGGAGGTTTCATAATCTTTGGCGGGGAGAAGAAAGGGATAAAGGATCTCATTCGCAAAATTCAGTCCTTTGCAGAGACTCCTTTATTCATGGCTTCCGACGTTGAATGCGGCGTAGGGCAACAGATCAAGGATACGACTTTATTTCCGTGTCAGATGGCAGTGGCAGCAGCTATTGATAAGCATAAACCGAGGGACATCACCATGCTTGCGAGTGCGCTGAAGGCTATAGCTTGTGAAGCGATGGATATTGGAATAAATATGCCCCTCATTCCAGTCCTTGACGTTAACCAGAATCCCGACAATCCCATTGTTTGCAATAGAGCTTTTTCTGACAATTATAAAGATGTGACATGGTTTGGCAGAAGGTACATAAAAGAACTTCAGGATTCAGGTCTTATTAGCTGTGCCAAGCATTTTCCTGGACATGGTGATACAGCCATAGACTCTCATGTATCTCTCCCTGTCATAACCAAATCCTTTGAAGAATTGCGCACCACTGATCTTATCCCTTTTCTAAAGGCAGTCGAAGCAGGTGTTAGCAGTGTCATGATGGGGCATTTGAGTATTCCCGCAGTCGATTCAAAACCGGCGAGTCTCTCGAAAAAAATAATCACTGACCTGTTGCGGAAGGAAATCGGTTTTGAGGGGTTAATACTAACAGATGCCTTGAATATGAAGGCCCTGAAAGGATTTAATCATGTCTCTGCAGAATGCATAAAAGCAGGTGCTGACATATTGTTACATCCCCTCGATGCTGATCTGATGGTCAAAGAACTTCTGCACGCTGTTGAATCGGGAGTGCTTACTGAAGAACGAATAGATGAGACAATGACACGTATCTCAATGACAAAAGGGAAGATTAAGAAAGTAAGAAAAGTTAAGATTGATTACGAACATCACCGAGCCATATCAACACACATTACTGAAAAGTCTATAACCCTCGTGAAATCTATGACAGGACTTCCTGTCATAGATGGAAACGAGATCGCCATAGTATTGGCAGGAGAAAATAGCCTTTTTAAATCCTCTCCCTTCAAAGCCTTGTTCAAGAATGTTTCAACTATCTCCTCCCCCATCCCCCTCCCTCAAGGGGAGGGAGTGAGGGGGAGGGTGGAAAATGTATTTTCGGAGCGAATAGTAATATTTGCTATCTTCACAAGTGTTTCCGCAGGAAGAGGTACCTCAGGCATAGACGATGAAGAAAGGGAAAGGATTACGGAAGTCATGAAAATGGCTGAAATCTCGATCGTAATTTCTTTTGGATGCCCCTATGTTTTGCGCTATTTCAAAAGAGCCGATATGCTTATTGCGGCTTATGATGCGACAGAACAGGCCCAAAAGGCTGTAATAAAGTGTTTGCAAGGAGAGATGGATTTCAAGGGGAGGCTTCCAGTTAAACTGTCATGCTGAATTTATTTCAGCATCTAAAAGCAATGCATTGTGAGACCCTGAATCAAGTTCAGGGTGACAAGCCTGCTGTCAGCTTGGAATTCAGGATTTAAATTGAAATTTGATATTGCTCCTTATCTGCAGGTATTCCGCAGCCGGCGTATTGCTGTCATAACATTCCT
>JBGPPR010000201.1:0-2945 GCA_041488675.1 Thermodesulfovibrionia bacterium | reverse complement strand
GACATAAAAGTTTTTGATGAAAATGGCACGAAGATGCTCTCTGCAGAGAGGGTAAAAGGTTATATTGAGCCCCTGGGACTATTACAAAAACGAATCTCTATTCACAGACTTGTCATAAAGAAGCCTGATCTATCTTCAGACAGACAACACCTTGCAAAGACAGTAGAAAGCGTAAAGGCCTATCTCAAAAAAGAGTCAAAATTTCCATTCAAAGTCAGGATTAAAGTGGTTGAGGTAAGTGAAGCTTCTGCCTCCCTTCAGGACCGGGATTTGCAATCATCCCTTGACATCAAGGGATTTAGAAGTGAAGTAATCCTTGGTAAAACTCCAACGCTCAATATTTCGACCGGACAGTTTGACATAAGGAAAAAAGGATTACCGGAATTTACCGGGGATGTTACCACTGCACTTCTTTTGAGACAGAATGTGATCGAGATAAAAAGGCTTACAATCGGGTCTTATGGCTCAAGGCTGCGAGTCTCTGGTCTTTACTCGGATGGCAACGGGACTTTCAAGGCTAAAATAGCGCTTCTTGTTGACTCTGTTAAGCGTATTTTCAATCTGCAGCAGAAAGGCGAGGGCAAGATTTCCGCAGAAGGCGAAATACGGGTAGAAAACTTACAGAATCCTGATGTTACATTCAAACAATGGGATGATATCTTCATAGATCTGAGATTAAAAGGCGACTTCTATATCCAGACATTGATGGAAATTCTGAAGGTCAAAGAGAAAGTTGAAGGTCTTACCGACTTTGAGGGTGAGATAAAAGGGAAACTCTCAGACATCTCCGGAGAGGCAGAGGCAAAGCTTCGAAAGGGCAACCTCTTCGGCGTTGAGATCGATTCTCTCAGGTGCAATGTAACATATAAGGACGGTCTCATGAGATTCACAAATGGAGACGCTGAATTATATAATGGTCGTGCTAAGGCAGAAGCATCAATAGACCTTCCTCATGTAGCATCTTTTACCCTGAACATACAGTTTGACTCGATTGACAGCAAGGATGCCTTTAAGCTAATCGGCTGGGATCCCGGGATACCGGCAGGTAAAGTAAAAGGAGAACTCCTGACTTCGGGGAATAGATTCAACCCGGACGGTTGGTTTGTCTATGAAGCACTAAGCAAAAAACAGAGAGCATCAACTGAAAATATTCTTGACAGGATTAAAGATATCAACGGCACCTATTCCCTCCGTGATGACCTCCTTTCCTTATCTGGTCTGCGAATAAAAACACCCCTCTCCGACCTGCGGGCTGAGGGCACAGTTGATATCGCAAAAAAAATGATCAGCTTCACATGCGATCTCAATACAAAGGACGCATCCGATCTCACCCTTCCCTACTACACCGGACTCAAGGGGCAGGGAAATTCCTCCGGTAAAATAACAGGTACGTTCGATGATCCCGGGATTTCCGGCAGGGCCAATTTATCCGGTGCTTTCATTGAAGGCTATAAGGCAGCCGACACTACGCTTCTGTTCTCCTACAATAAAAAGCTTCTCAGTGTCCAGGAACTCCTTGTTAGCGCACCCGGGGAAGAGCACAGGGCAAAGGGTAAAATATCATTTCCTGAGGCTGAAAACCTGTTCGATTTTTCAAAACCCATATATGAGTTGGATGTCTCGATCAAAACCGCTGACCTTGGAGGAGTCATGCAACTATTCTCCAGGGACATCCCGGCAAGAGGAAAAGTGAGTGCAGATTTTAAGATCAGGGGAAAAAACAAAATCGAAATTGACGGTAACGCTTATATCATGAAGTCAGCGATATATAAGATGCCCATTGACTCTGCCTCGATGGCCTTCTCATATTTCAACAAAGAGCTTTCTTTCAAGAAGGTGATAGTCAAACAGGGTATTTCGACGCTGACGGCTGAAGGCAAGATATCCTCCGGTGAGAAGTTTTTCTTTAAGGCTTCATCTGATAAGATCCTGATAAAAGACTTCGGGTTTGAAAATATCCCTGAAGGTGCTTCCATAAGCATACAGTCAGAGGGACAGGGCTCTCTCAAAGACCCGATTATTATGTTGAATGCCAAA
The DNA here is from genome assembly GCA_041488675.1 of Thermodesulfovibrionia bacterium. Lineage (GTDB taxonomy): Bacteria > Nitrospirota > Thermodesulfovibrionia > Thermodesulfovibrionales > SM23-35 > DASPRG01. Next base: position 908 of record JBGPPR010000201.1, on the reverse strand, counting down.
GTAATTGGAGGTCTGTTCAGAGGTAAAACTGTGGGTGATGGTTTAATAAAGGGAGAAATCAAGAATAAGAACATCTTTTTGAATGCCTCTTTTTTTGATGAAAAGATAAAGCTCAGGGGTGAGGGACATCTCGATGATACATTGCCGTGGAATGCTGAGGTCGAAATTCAGCCCGGCAGATATGATTTCTTGCTGGGTGCAATATTCACAGACGTTCCGGAAGACGTGTTTCTCAATCTCAAAGGCCATGTTCAGATGGAAGGAAACAGGCACAATGTAAGAGCCTCAGCAAATATAAGCAACCTTGCACTCGAACTTTTCGATTACAGCTTTACCAATGATTCTGATATAAAAGTCCAGATAAACAACGGCAAAATCTCCTTTCCAGTCGTTTCTCTGAGGAGCGGCGGCACATCAATAGTCAAGGTCTTTGGTGATTTAGAGATCGGAAGAGAGTACAACCTCCGTTTTGAAGGGAGATCGTCTTTATCGCCATTAAAAGTATTGTCCCGGAAATTGGAACACCTAACAGGAGAGAGTGAGTTTGCTTTTTCCATCCATGGAAAATGGGAAAATCCTGATATAAAAGGTGACCTTACTGTATCAAATGCATCCCTTGGGTTGAAGGGGGATTTCCCGCGCATTTCTTCGATCAGCGCATCCGCATCTATTGACGAAGACAAGGTTATGGTGAAAAAGCTTTCAGGCAGAATCGGGGGCGGTGAAATGAACGTGTCAGGCCTCCTTCATCTCAAAGGCTTTCACATTAAGAGATTCTCCTTTGAATCGAATCTTGATAATATAACCGCTTCCCTTGTAAAAGATTCTATGGTGAATTTTAATGGCAATCTCGTATATAAAGGTACCCCGGAAGCTCAGGGCATTAGCGGTGACATAAAGATAAAGAG
>JBGPPR010000200.1:0-2954 GCA_041488675.1 Thermodesulfovibrionia bacterium | reverse complement strand
TTCCTGTGAAAAACAGAGGGTCATATTGATCCGAATGCGTTCTTTGATTGCCTGCTCTGCTGCCTTCAGTCCTTCTTTTGATGTTGGGAATTTAATCTGAGCATTCGGTATCCAGGAAAACATCTCTCTCCCTTGCTGCAGCATTTTTTCTGCGGACGTGAAACGATCTGCATAAACCTCGATCGAGATCGATCCCTTAGGGATCAGGATGGAAATCTCATTTACTACATTGCGATAAAAATTGAAAATCTCTTCCTTGCTGAATTTCTCTCCCAGTTCAAGACGCCTGCGGGCTTCCGGATTCTTTGATATCAGGGTTGGATTTGTTGTCTGCCCGTCAAGAAACCCCAGCAGATTAAGAATTTCCCTGGTCTCAGCAGGGTCACCACCATCAATAAATATTTTTGTCCTGAGATTTTCCGGTCTCATATAAGCTCCTTCACTTTTCTGATTATTGCTTTCTTAGAGATTTCCTCATAATCAAGGAGTTCTTCCGGTTTTCCGCTCTTTGGCATTTTTCTCACCGCAAGTGAATAAACAGGTGTTGCATGTTCAGCCAGCGCGCTCCTGACTGCTTCGCCGATACCACCTTCGAGGAAATGATCTTCAACCGTTATGAGCGCCTTTGTTGCCTTCGCGGCTTCATGGAGAGTCCCTTCGTCAACCGGTTTAATGCTATAGAGATCGATCACTCGAATGGGAATCTGTTCCCTTTGCAATTCATCATAAGCAGCAAGTGCTTCATGGAGTGTCACACCGGCAGCAATAACAGTTACAATATCTTTATCACTTCTCCGCAGAACTTTACTTCCGCCGATGACAAAATCTTCTTTCACATCATAAAGAATAGGTGTGTCTTTCCTGGTTGTGCGCATATATACGATACCAACGTATTTTGCAGCTTCCTCAACCAATTTTTCAGTTGATACAGCATCTGAGGGATAAAGTACCACGCTATTGAGAACTGTCCTGAACATAGCAATGTCTTCAAGTCCCATCTGAGATGGTCCGTCTTCGCCGATAGATACCCCGGCATGAGAACCCGCAAACTTGATATTCGCGCGAGCACCTGAATACTGGCTCATCCTGATCTGATCAAATGCCCGCGTGAAAAACGCTGCAAAGGTAGAGATAAAAGGGATCTTACCCCGGCAGGAAAGTCCCAACGCAGTCCCCACCATGTTTTGTTCCGCAATATACATCTCGAAGAAACGTTCCGGATATTTTTCCCTGAAGATCTCAGAGAAAGTCGAATTACTTACTTCAGCATCCAACACTACCATGCCCGGAAATTGTGGAAAAATCCGCACGAGGGCGTTACCATATGCCTTTCGAGTTGCAACAGGTTTATCCATTCGATAGGAAATTTCTTGAGCTTCCTGTGGCATCTGTTCCGAAGGCTTCAGGTCTTTCGGTCTTGGAATCACACCTCTTATTGATTCATCAACCGGGCCCAATTCCTTTAGTGCTTCTTTAAATTCTTCCTTTTTTAAAGCCCTTCCGTGCCAACCATTCTTGTCTTCGAGAAAAGAGACACCCTTCCCCTTTATGGTTTTGGCAATAATCATGACCGGTTTATCAGAGACCTGACATGCCCTTTTATAAGCATCAAGGATATCATCAAAAGAATGGCCGTCTATGAGAATTGTTTCCCATCCGAAAGAGAAAATTCTCTTCTTATAAGCGTCAAGATCATGACCGTACATCGTTTCCCCACGTTGGCCAAGGCGATTGACATCAAGGATCCCGATGAGATTATCTAATTTATAATGAGAAGCAATCTGCAGGCTCTCCCACTGTGAGCCTTCCGACATCTCACTGTCACCGAGCAGAACATACGTCCTGTAAGGTAATTTATCGATATATCTGGCATTCAGTGCCATCCCGAGTCCGATAGAAAGACCCTGTCCCAGAGAACCGGTAGCAGCTTCAACATAAGGAAAGGCAACAGTGGGATGACCTTCCAGGGGACTTCCGAATTTTCTCAGGCTCATAAGTTCCCTTTCCTCCAGTTTTCCTGCGGCAGTCCAGAGGGAATAAAAAAGGGGCGAGGCATGTCCTTTAGAAAATATAAGCCGGTCATTATTCTGATGCTCAGGGTTGTCCACATCGAATCTGAATATTCCACCAAACAAGAGAGTGGTCATCAAGTCGGTCGCCGACAGTGAAGAGGTAGGATGTCCGGAACCGGCCTCTGTTGTGGAAGCAAGAATAAGGTAACGGATTAGTTTAGCTAATTTTTCTAATGTATCGATTTTTTCTCTGTCAATCATAACCGTAGTCTATACACAAAACCTTTTTACACTGTCATTGCGAGCCCGAAGGGCGCGGCAATCTTCTGTACTAAGGAGTTCATAAGTAAGGTCACGTATTCTGTCATTCCTGCTTGTCAGGAATCTTTCTTAAAGAACCAGAAGGATTGCGGACAAGCCGCAATGACAGAATCAGTAAAGAATGTGATTTCACTTATGGCCTTATTAGTAACTACCTCCTCTTGTTAAAGCGTTTCAGTATTCTCGGAGACTTCATGTCCACCAAACTGATGCCTCAAAGCAGAAAGAATCTGCCCTGCATAACTCGGATTCTTTTGTGATTCGATTCTGAAATTCAGAGCTCCTTCGATAATCGGAACAGGAATCCCAAGCTCTTTTGCCGCCTCGACTGTCCATGCTCCTTCCCCGGTCTGCGCAACAGCTCCGGAAATATTTTTTAAATCCTCTCCGTACTGCTTAAACGCCGTCTTGAGCCAGCCTACCAACCGTGACTCAATAACGCTCCGATGGTTATACAACTCAGCTATTTTCATAAGATCCAAATCAAAAGGGGATGCTCTCATTACTGCAAAACCTTCTGCGATAGCTTGCATCATTCCGTATTCAACGCCGTTATGGACCATCTTGACGAAATGACCTGCACCCGATTTGCCCATATAGGCATAGCCCTTTCTCGCTGAG
>JBGPPR010000199.1:0-2966 GCA_041488675.1 Thermodesulfovibrionia bacterium | reverse complement strand
TACCATCACATCTGTCAAGTCGTCTGACCGACCAGGAAAAATGGGGATTCGATGAACTTGTAGAATTAGCTTATCAGTGTTACGAGATAAAGATGCAGAATATTTGATGAAACTGTTACTTTTTTATGCCCACAAGTGGTGGTTTAAGACCGCTTCAAAAAGTCTGCCTGAAGTACCGGATGTCCAAATGGAAGATTCCCTAAAAAATACCGTCGTCGTATTTTACCATGCAGAAAAGGAAGATGAAGGAAAAGGGAAGGGCGTTCTCGATAAGTTTGTAAAGAATATCAAATGGCTTGCCGGTAAATTTCAGACGAAAAATGTTGTCATCCATTCCTTCAACCATCTCTCTTCAAGCAAGGCATCTCCTGAGTTTTCAGAACAGTTGATCAAACAGGTCGCTGAAAGACTGCAGAATGCAGGCTATACAGTGATGTCCACACCCTTTGGATATTTCAATGAGTTCTTGATCCACGTCGGCGGCGAAAGCCTCGCAAAGGTTTTTAAGGAGTTCTGAAAAGGCATATTCTTTGATTCATTTAAACAAAGAAATCCTCTTTGAATCTGTGAACATTTTAATCCTTCGCCTTCTGTTCATCTAAAAAAGCAGAGGAGATGATTTTAAATGTTCAGAAGTTTTAGTAACGTTGCAGTTGTATATACCTCAACTCCCATATTTTTGAAATCTCTGTCATTGCTCCAAACAGGTATTTTCAGTTTTATTGAGAGGGCAAGTAATTCTACATCATCTTCATCTTTTCCGGAGAGTCTTCTTGCTGCAGCATGGAGAAAATCTTTGTAATAATTCTGTTGATATATTCTCAAGGGAAGCAGTTTTAACTGTGATTCAAGGATTTCTTCTCTCAGCTCATATTTCTCGGCAATAACACTCAAATATTCTTTGACTTCATCAATATTAAACTGTGTTGTTACAATTTCAATATCTTTTTCAAGAAAGACACGAAGCGCTGCCTTACCAGCGACGGCAGACAGGATAACATTAGCGTCTGCGGCGAGCTTTTTTAAATGCCCTGAACTCTGCAAGGAGTTTCCCCTCGGTTATCCCTTTTCTTTCCAGTGAACGGCTTATTGATTCACCGAAACGTATCAATAACTCTTTTCTGAGTTCTATAGGGAAGCTCTCAGGATGTTCTATAGGAAGGTAAAGACCCGTAACCTTGCCATGCCGTGTAACGAGAATAGGTTCTTCCTCTTTAAAATAAGCCGTGGCCTTGTCCCTGAATTCTCGTACTGTTGCTATCTTCATTTCTCCTCCCATTGAAATGATAGCATTCTAAATTAAAATATGTCAACAATTGTGACCACAAAGTTTTTGTTATGCTATTTGATGTTTTCTAACGTTAATGTTCCGGAATCAGGACAAGATCGAAATGGCCTTCTGCGATACCCTTTCGTGGATAGTGCTGCGTGACAAGTGTGCGGTAACCTTCGGCAGAAACACGGATATGGATATGGGGAGGTCTGACTTCCACTTCTGCAGTCGATCTCTAACCCATGAACTCTCAAAGAGCATGCGATGTGCCCGGTTTCACTGATCAGAAGGTAAAAGTCTCCTCTTCAGCAACCAAAAAGATCGGACTTCCTCCAGTCGAAATGGACACGGCGTGGGCCAACGTTTCTTTCGCTCCTTGAGAAGCAGTACAGGTTTGGAGTGCCTCCATTGAGGGGAAGTGAATTTCTGCTATCCGGTAAAAGGGGGGTGTACCCTGAGGCGAAGCCAACACCTTGGTTGCAACGAACTTGGTTTTACCTATCAATTTCTCGACAGCCATCGGAACATGCTTCTCCTGATAGACCTTCTCGAAAGCTTCGATATCTTTAGGACGAGGGTAAATCACCATGAATTTTACTCCAGCCATGTTTGCCTCCTATTTGGCTAACAGCCACCTTAAATTTTCCTCTTACTTTACTCTCTGAGTTAAGAGAATCGTATCAGTATCCGACTGATTTTTCTGTAGGATTTCGGCTGATGAATGCGTAAGCATTGATCCTACAAGATCTTTTTTCTCTCACTTTGTCTGAAGGGTAACCCTTCAGTGACGCATGGGATTGTGTAACTCCCCCTTTCCCCCTCTTAACCTAAGAGGGGGTTTATTACTACCTTTTCCGCACCCAGGCGGATTCCCGCCTCGGGCGGGTCGCCGAGGAGACGCCGAGGCGAAAAGATAAGGGGCCTATGGCTCGGAGCCAACGGCTCATAGAGATGCAAGGTGGGGGTTATGATTTTATGATAAAATAATAGTTCTTGTTATGACAAAATCCATACGCAATTTTTCAATCATAGCCCACATCGATCACGGGAAGTCAACACTTGCTGACAGGCTGCTGGAATATACCGGTGCACTCAGTGAAAGGGAGATGACTGCCCAGGTTCTTGATACAATGGACCTTGAAAGAGAACGGGGTATCACCATTAAAGCTCATGCAGTAAGGCTTCACTATGTTGCCGATGACGGGAAGGATTACATACTGAATCTTATAGATACACCCGGTCATGTCGATTTTTCTTATGAAGTATCGCGGAGCCTTGCTTCGTGCGAAGGCGCACTCCTTGTCGTTGATGCTTCCCAGGGTGTTGAAGCACAGACTCTTGCGAATGCGTATCATGCTCTTGAGCATAATCTTGAAATAGTTCCGGTAATCAATAAGATAGACCTTCCGGCAGCAGATCCCGAGAAGACAAAAGCCCAGATAGAAGATGCCATTGGTATTGACTGTTCCGGTGCTATTCTTGCCAGTGCGAAAGAAGGGGTAGGAACAAAGGAAATCCTCGAGGCGATAGTGAGAAGGGTTCCTGCTCCAAAGGGAGCCGATGAGAAACCTCTCAAGGCCCTCATCTTTGATTCGTGGTTCGACAATTATCAGGGTGTTCTTGTTCTTGTAAGGCTCTTTGACGGCACTGTTATGCCGGGAAAACATGTCCGCATGATGGCAACCGGAGGCGT
>JBGPPR010000198.1:0-3001 GCA_041488675.1 Thermodesulfovibrionia bacterium | reverse complement strand
TTCCCCTTTTGACCATAGGGTCGGCAACTCCGTCTCAAGTTACGAGGCTACGTATAGGTTCGCTTTCGCTGCAACCCGCAGGTTTGCTCGGCTCACTTCCTGAGCCTTTGTCAGAAAACTTAATGCTTCGGATTACTCCTATCATCTTCCTCAAGCTACGTGGGTGAACTGCCGAATTCCCACGGTCGGACTTTAACCGACAAGTCATACGTCATTCACGGCATACGGTCAAATCTTTATTAATTTGAAATATGGCGAGGAGAGAAGAGGGGTCGGAGCTTCATTGTTCACAAAGCAGACTTGAATGACTTCTGAGGCTACTCCCATCTGGGAAAGACCATCTACCGCATGTCCCTCGTGCCGGGATCTCTTCTGAGGACCCTGCTGCAGAATCGTGAAGCCGAGGAGTTGAGGCCCCTCTTACACCTCGGAGGCGATACGAGGGTAGACGTGATTCCGGGAATAATCGGAAAGGCTGATTGCAAACTTATCTAAAAAAGGACAGCGTGTTTGATTTGATAATGTTCGTATGATAAAATAATTCACAAGAGTGCAAGACTGGAGGTTGAAAGTATATGCCCCGTATAACGCTTAAAGAGACTATAACTAAAGAGATAGAAATACCTATAGATACTCTCTATGATATTATTGATAACTTAAGTGAAGAAGAAAAGACAAAGTTATTAGAAAGAGTTAAGACAAGACCTGTTAAATTAATTCCCTTTAAAAAGGACAAGATTGAGTCCATCTTGGCCGACTTTGAAGGAACAAAGTTATATGAAGATGATTTTCTGAAGGTTTTAAGAGAGGGCCTGAAAAAATCTTCTGTGTACAGATAGGACTGTATGCCTATTATTGTCGACCTCAGAGATGACATAAAACAGTATATCGAGATACATGGTCTGTCGAAAAAGTGGGAAAAGGCAAAAAACCTCTTTGAAAATAATCCTTCTCATCCTTCCTTGAATACTGAACTATTAGAACCTAAACATCGTCTAATTTATTCCTTCAGAATAGATAGAAGCTATAGAGCAATATTCATTTGCTTACCTAACAGCAAGATAGAAATAATCGCTGTAACAAAACATTATCGTAAATAGACCTCTGCAGATTGCTGAGAAGATTAAGTTCTTAATCGAAAATCCAGAAATAAGAATAAAGATGGGAAAAGAAAGCAGAAGGTTGTATGAAGAGAATTTAAAAGTCACGAATCTCGTGGGGTCAAATCTACAAAATACATTTTAAGGAAGTGAATTAGATTAAATGAGTTTTAAACACTCTTCAGAAGTTAATACCTTAAATGGTAAATCAGGGGAGAATAAAAGGGGACAGTTGTTAATGCTCACTGGCCTTATTCGTTCTCAGAAATCCGCACGCCATATCCTTGGACTGTCTACTTGAAACCTCTGCAGAAGGTTGGTCAGTTTTTCGTCAGGGAATAAGTTAAGACTGTCAGATTGGTCAAAAAGCGAAAGCCGGCCGGGTGCATAGGTCTCGCTTCTTGACCGTCCCGCGAAGGGCAGTGAAAAGATACCGGTGATGAGGATTTTCCCCATCAAGGAGGGCGGCAGCTTTACCCTCTGCGTATCTTTATTGCAGTAATTACTCTCTGCCTGATCTTAGCCTAATCGAGTAATAACGAGAGAGAGAAGAAATGATGCTATGAAGGCAGGACATACGCCCAGTTCTTTTTCAGGAAAAGTCGCCACCTGCGTCTGCGCCTTTCGACGGAGACAGATTTTTCATGAAGCACTGCCTTTTTCACCCTGGAATTAAGCAGCAGAGCGAACCTCTGCCGGAAATGCATGAAGGTCTGCCGTATTTCCATTTTCCTGCATAGAAACTGGGTGGGCTCTGGGGACAGATCCCAATTTTGTTGAAGTCGCCGTGAGAACACTGAGCGGCCAGTGACGATTGAGGAGGGGACGAATACGCTTGTCGGCACGACGCAGGATGGCATCCTTCGGGCCTATGCAGACTTTGGGGCAGGGCGTCGATAGCCTTATGGGTGACATGGCCGCGGCCCTCTTGAGTTGATCAGGGGATATGCCGCCTCGCGGAGTCATGATAAACCGCATGCTTATGTGAAAAATCGAGAAGGAAGGGGACGCAACGGCAGTAAGCAGGTGCGGAGGCAAGATGCATATTGTAATCGCCGCCCTCCTGAGATATACTGAAGATGCAACGAAGGAGGTTATATGCCGATAGTTTCACCAAAGTTGGGAGAGTTCCTGGTAAAGACGACGAAGGCACGCGACATCGATGACGCCTTTGAGAAGGTCTTTACGGACTATCTCGATCTGAAGCTGAGAAGCCTCGAAGACACAATTAAGAGTTTTCAGGCGAAGTGGAACATGGACTTTGGGACGTTCCGGGAGAAGATCCGGACCGGAACGCTCGACAAGGGAAGTTATTCCTTCGATGTGGAACGGGACTTCTGGGAGTGGGAGGAAGCCGAGACGCTCAGGGACCATTATCTGGCCTTGAAAAAAGAATGGATGTAAACCAATTCCTTGTATCCCTCCTGCACGCCCTCTCCTCGCATGATTTTGTCGAAAAAGTCGATCTCCACACCGAAGTGTTCATCCTCAAAGGTAAGGTTCTGCTCAGGGGGAATAGAAATTCCAAATTACAAATCCCGAATAAATTTCAATAATCAAAAATAAAATTGTTAAGAAGTTATGAAGATAAGAAGATGGGCAGTCTGGGCGGGGTTTTATTGAGCATAAAAGATAGTAAAATGTATAGAAATAATATAACATGCTTAGATATAATAGGCTCATATAGGAGGAAAGTTGATGAAGACTGAGGAACTTAAGATCAAATATCCAAGTGGATTTGAGCATGCTGTACATATGACAAAAGAAGAGATGGAACACCAGTTACGTTTAATGGCTGCTCTGAAGATGTTTGAACTAGGTAAGATATCTTCAGGGAAAGCTGCTGAATTAGCAGGAATGTCGCGGGTAGAATTTTTTGAGGCCTGTGGCAGGTATCGTGT
>JBGPPR010000197.1:0-3013 GCA_041488675.1 Thermodesulfovibrionia bacterium | reverse complement strand
GGTGATTAGATGCTCAAAATCTACTCATGTTATTCCTCTAAAAATACCCCTCTTTGCCAAAGAGGCCTATGGCTCGGAGCCAACGGCTCATAGAGGGTTAGGGGAGATTTATACATAATAAATAGTAGCTCCGAAAGCTTTCGGAGTTCTTAAAATCCTCCTTTCTCCCCCTTTTCCAAAGGGGGAAGTAAAGGATACTTACCTTTATGATTTTTCAAGTTTCTCCAGGAGGTCACGAATTCTCACTCTCAACAGCGGATGGATTTTATCCGGTGCAATTTCACACAGGGGTTTCAGAACAAAATCTCTCTTGTGCATCAACGGATGGGGAATTTGTAAGATATTGTCTCGCAAGAAAAGATCATTGAAGAAAAGAATGTCGAGATCAATGATGCGGGGACCCCATTTGAACGTTTCTCCTCTGCCTACCTCCCTCTCTATATCCTTCAACGTCCTGAGGAGTTCATGAGGTTCAAGTTCTGTTTCTACCTCCACCACCATATTTATGAATCGAGGCTGATCCGTCACACCCCATGGTTCAGTTTCATACACGGAAGATTTTTTCCTGATAACTATCCCTTTGGTTACGAGAATCTCAATTGCGCGGCTGCAGTTTTTCTGTCTGTTACCCAGATTAGAGCCTATGCCAATATAAGCGATAGCCACGAAGTTCAACCTCCAATTTGCGATCCGCTCATACATTTGACTCCAGGACCGAAATTATAATGCCCTACTATAGAATTTTCTCGATCCTCTCGACAGCTTCTTGTATCTTTTCCACAGGTGCGGTTAATGCAAACCTTACATAGCCTTCTCCTGCATCCCCAAAACCATTGCCAGGTGTTGCAAGTACTCCTGCCCTGTTCAGCAAGTGTTTCACAAAACCCATTGAATCAAACCGGGAAGGAATCTTGGCCCAGATGTAAAATGTCGCATCAGGTTTTGTCACATGCATCCCTATTTTTCTCAAACCATTGAAGAGCGTGTCTCTCCTCTCCTGGTAAGTCATCCGTATTTTCGAGAGAATACTGTCCTCTGTCTCGAGCGCAACGATAGCAGCTTCCTGCACGGCCTGAAAGACTCCCGAATCAAGGTTTGTCTTTATCTTTCCGAGGCCTGCGAGAACTTCTCTGTTGCCGACGGCGAACCCTATCCTCCAACCTGTCATATTGTAAGTCTTTGAGAGCGAATGGAATTCAATACCCACATCTTTTGCACCGGGGACCTGCATGAAGCTCAAGGGTTTCTTGCCGAAGTAGATCTCGGTGTAGGAGGCATCATGGCAGACAATAATGTTGTACTGTACCGCAATCTGCACCACTTCCTTATAGAATGACACGGGGGCCATTGCCGACGTCGGATTATTCGGATAGTTCAGAAAGATAAGTTTCGTTTTCCTTAAGGTACTCCTGGGTATTTCACCAAGGTCAGGCAGAAAGTTATTCTTTTCAGTGAGAGGCATGGCATAATTTTCTCCCCCCGCAAACAACGTACCTACTGAATAGACAGGATATCCAGGGGATGGAATAAGCACCGTATCGCCAGGATCTATGAATGCTAACGGGATGTGGCCGATGCCTTCTTTCGAGCCAATTAATGACAGGACCTCGACATGCGGATCGAGCTTCACACAGAATCTTCTCCCGTACCACCTTGCAACAGCTTCACGGAAAGAGACCATGCCCTCGTACGAGGGATAGCGGTGATGAGCCGGCTTCTCAACAGCCTTTTGCATTGCCCTGACGATATGAGGCAGGGTAGGAATATCAGGATCGCCGATACTCAGATCAATGAGGTCAACACCTTCTTCTCTTGCCTGCTGTTTCATTCTGTCTATGGATGCAAAAAGGTAAGGCGGGAGATGTCTGACACGATCTGCGAGTTCAATCGAAATTTTTTTCTTCAAATCTGCCTCCTGATTTCGGTGTCATTATTATACTATACGAACCTTTAATCAGATAAGAAATGAGAAATAAGAAGAAAGAGTGTAGCCGCAACCTTTAGGTTGCGTATATTTAAACAACTATTGAGCCGACCTTTCGAGCGCTTTTAAGCGCAAGCGAAAACAAGATGTTAGGCAATTCAAAATGCAGATATTTTGTCATGCTGAATTTTCCGCCTTAGGCGGATCAACATCTCGTATTTTCAATGTACTCCATTTACGACAGATCCGGAACCAAGTTCAGGATGACGATTGTCAGTCAGCCAGTAAAACCAGCGGCTCAAAGGGTTTTATAACGATCTTCGCATATCAATAAACAATCTTTTCGAGAAAAAGACCGTTCGGCGGCACATTTGGTCCCGCGAGTCTCCTGTTCCGAGCCTGCAAAATTTCTTCCATACGATGCGATGCCATTCTTCCTCTTCCTATCTCTATGAGAGTACCCACGATATTCCTTGCCATGTGCCTGAGGAAACCATCTGCCTCTATTGTTATTTTTATGAATTTGCCTTTCATGCACGCAGTCATAAAATCTATTTCATCAAACTTTTCTATCTTTAGAGATAAGATTTCCCTGACAGGGTTTCTGATATCGCTGCCGGTTCCCTGGAAGGAAGAAAAATCATACCTTCCAATAAGAATGTGCGATGCTTCCTCCATTGATTTAAAGTCAAGGAACTGTCTGACTGTCCATGCATACTTGTGGACAAATGCCGAAGGTTTCTTCTGATTTGAAATAATATAAAAATAGCTTTTTCTTCTGACATCATTTCTTGGGTGAAATGAGTTATCAACCTCGGAGACATCAAGAGCCCTGATATCCTCAGGAAGCAGAGCATTCAATGCCTTTTTGATTGTTTGGGAATCAAGTTTTGATTCTGTCCTGAATGTTGCGACCTGTCCGAGGGCATGTACCCCTGCATCTGTCCTGCTTGCTCCAATAACTCTCGAATGACTATCCGTTATGTTGAATATCTTCTCCTCGATGATGCCTTGTATAGTAAGTCCCTCTTTCTGAATCTGCCATCCGTGATAGGCTGTACCATCATACTCGAGGATAAGCCCTATTTT
>JBGPPR010000196.1:0-3022 GCA_041488675.1 Thermodesulfovibrionia bacterium | reverse complement strand
TCGCAATTCTTTTTTGTCACCCTGAGCTTTCCGCCTCTGGCGGATCAGGGTCTTCCCGAACTTGCTTCGGGACTGAAACAAGTTCAGCATGACAATCTAAACTATTTTATGAGCCTCATAACAGGCTTGTATGATATAATATATGTAATCGGAGGACATAAATACCAGCACCCTACGGCAATTTATCAGGACTCAAGGCTAGTTACCTTCACTCCCTCCAGAGGGTCTATCGGAGAAGGGTACATGACGAAGTCATTACCTCGGAACTTGCCAAATACCTTACCGAACTCTCTTCTGAAACACGCCGCCAGATCGGTATTCTCATCGACAGGGATGGCACAATTACTCATGTGATCGTTGGTGATGCAAGGGGAATCGTCATCCCTCCTCTTGATAGTTATCCTCTCGGAAGAAGCCCTCTGAGAGGACTCAGGCTTGTGCATACCCACCTGAAGGAGGAGCCCCTCAACCAGGACGACCTTACTGACCTTTCATTACTGAGGTTTGACCTCATAGCAGCGATATCCGCGAAGGATGGTTTGCCGGGAAACATCTATGTAGCACACCTTATGCCTCACGGCTCAGAAAAGGAAATAGAAATGTTGCCTTCTGAAAATTTCTACACCTTTAAACTAAATGTTAAATCCTTTATTCAAGCTCTCGAAGAGGAAATGGAAAGGGCAATAACCTTCGACCAGAAAGACAGGCGCGAAAGGGCGATACTGGTGGGCGTGTCGACAAGACCGCGATACGAGCAGGAGGACTCTGTTGAGGAGTTGAAGGAGCTTGCGCGATCAAGCGATGTGATCGTCCTCGATACCATTATCCAGAGACCTAAAGAGATAAATCCAAAATATCTCATGGGCGAAGGAAAGCTCAAAGAACTCATTATTAACGCCATGAACAAGGGTGCAACACTTCTCATCTTCGATCAGGATCTGAGCCCGTCTCAGACCAAGGCGATAACAGAGTTTACTGAACTGAAGGTTATAGACCGCACGCAGCTCATCCTGGACATCTTTGCAAGGCGCGCACACAGCAAGGACGGTAAAGTGCAGGTCGAACTTGCCCAGCTCAATTACAGACTACCACGACTCACGGGGAAAGGCACGGCTATGTCCCGTCTGATGGGCGGAATCGGCGGGAGAGGGCCTGGAGAGATGAAGCTTGAAGTGGACAGGAGGCGTGTGCGCGAGAAGATCAATCTCCTTGAAAAGGAACTGAAGTCTCTCAGTGAAGCAAGACGGCAGAGGAGGCACAAAAGAGTTCAGAGCGGTATCCCGATCATCTCCATTATCGGGTATACCAATGCCGGAAAATCGACGCTCCTGAACGCCCTGACGAACAGTTCCGTCTTCGTGGAAGACAAGATGTTTGCAACTCTTGACACCTCCAGCAGGCGCTTGAGGTTTCCTCGCGAGAGAGAGGTCATCATTACCGATACAGTCGGTTTTATAAGGAATCTACCAAAGGATCTCATGGCAGCTTTTAGAGCAACCCTCGAGGAACTCGCAGATGCAGACCTGTTGCTGCATACCGTCGATGGCTCAAGCCCTCGTTTCGAGCAGCATATTGAATCTGTCGAGAACATACTCGAAGAACTTCATCTTTCGAACAAGCCAAGACTCCTCGTGCTGAATAAAGCTGATAAATTAGAAAAAGGAGAGGCAGAGAGTCTCGCCCATCGCTACAATGCAGTTGCAATCTCTGCACTCGATTCTTCAACGTTTCAACCTTTACTGAATGCCATGGAAGAACGTGTCTTTTTGCCAAGGCAGACCCCTGAGAAAGAAAGCCTTGTAGGGCTATAAAATAGAGCGGAGGAAGTGATATGGAATTTACCCCGAAATGGATTGCCTGGGAGACGACAAGAAGATGTAACCTGCATTGCATTCACTGCCGTTCTTCCTCTGAACAGGAAGTCAATGACCATCCTGATTTCTCCACTGAAGAGGCATTTCGAATCATAGATGACATTGCCGGTTATGCAAAACCTGTGATTGTTCTTTCCGGAGGTGAGCCGCTTGTCAGAAAGGATGTCCTTGATATCGCCCGATATGGCACAGATAAAGGTTTCAGGATGTGCCTTGCCACGAATGGGACCCTCGTCACCAATGAAATATGCGATAGGATAAAGACTTCCGGGATAAGAATTGTCTCTCTTAGTTTAGATGGCTCAGAAGAGTCTGTTCATGACGATTTCAGGAATCAAAAAGGCGCCTTTGAGGGTACCATAAGGGCAGCTAGGCTCTTTAAACAGCATGGTATCGAGTTCATCGTCAACTCATCTTTCACAAAGAGAAATCAGGAAGAGATTCCAAAAGTATACAGGCTCGCAAAGGAGCTTGGAGCAACCGCTTGGTATATGTTCATGATAGTGCCTACAGGCAGGGGAGAAGAGATTATGAATGAGCTCATCTCCAAGGAAGATTATGAAGAGATCCTCAATTGGCACTATCAGATGGAGAAGGACGAGGCGGACATGCTTGTGAGGCCAACCTGTGCGCCACATTATTACCGAATAGTCCTCCAGCAGTCAAAACAAGAGGGTGCTAAATATGAGCGGAGGTCACTGAAATTCTCCACTGGAGGTTCTAAAGGTTGCATCGCAGGCCAACTTATATGTCTCATTGATGTTGACGGCAATGTCCTTCCTTGCAGTTATTTCCCAAAACCTGCGGGCAATATCAGAGAACAATCCTTCAAAGACATATGGGAGAACTCAGACCTGTTTAAAGATCTCCGCAATTTCAAAAAATATAAAGGCAAATGCGGCTCCTGCGAATTTATTGCTGTCTGCGGAGGATGCCGAGCACGGGCATATGCGATGCATGGTGATTACCTTGAAGAAGAACCCTTTTGCGGCTACGTACCTAAGAAATTAAATAAGAAGTAGGAAATGAGAAATAGGAAGTGAAAACTGAAACCAATTTAAGTGAAAGGTTGTATGACTTTGCACTAAAAATTGTGTTCTTGGTGAGGAGTCTGCCAAGAGAAGTTGCTGCATATGAGATCGCGAGGC
>JBGPPR010000195.1:0-3030 GCA_041488675.1 Thermodesulfovibrionia bacterium | reverse complement strand
TGGGTGCTGACGATACTGTGCTTCTGACAGACAAAGCCTTCGCCGGCTCGGACACGTGGGCAACATCATACACCCTGTCAAAGGCAATTGAAAAAATCGGTGCTGACATAATTATCTGCGGTAAGCAGGCGATCGATGGAGACACGGCACAGGTAGGGCCTGAGGTTGCAGAGTTTCTCAATATTCCTCATATCTCATACGTAAGGAAGATAGAAGATATCACTGACAATTCCATAAGGGTTCAGAGGCTTATGGATGAAGGATACGATATTGTAGAGTCTTCACTTCCCATTCTCCTGACTGTTGTAAAGGAGTTGAATACACCAAGGTTGCCTTCATTGAAAGGAAAGATGGCTGCAAAA
Organism: Thermodesulfovibrionia bacterium; assembly: GCA_041488675.1. Lineage (GTDB taxonomy): Bacteria > Nitrospirota > Thermodesulfovibrionia > Thermodesulfovibrionales > SM23-35 > DASPRG01. The sequence goes on along the minus strand of JBGPPR010000195.1, from coordinate 2,668 downwards.
AAAGCTGAGATCAAGAAATGGGGATCTCTGGATATCCAGGCTGATGAAAATAATCTCGGTCTTAAAGGTTCACCGACACAGGTCAAGAATATATTTGCACCTGAGGCGAGAGCCGGCAGAAAGATTTTTCAGGGCACACCTGAGGAGCAAGTCAATGCCTTGGTGGATGAACTCAAGGGGTTCAAATGCCTGTAGTTGTGAATATTGATAAATGTACAGGGTGCCAGGAATGTCTGGCATCATGTCCCTACGACGCAATTGAAATCAAAGAAGGCAAGGCATTTGTCAACGAATACTGCCAGATATGCATGACCTGTCTGAACACCTGCCATGAAGGAGCCATAGAAGAAATTGAAGATACACTCGCCCCGCCTCACCCATCACCAGTCACCGATTTCAAGGGTATCTGGATCTTTGCAGAGCAGAGAGGTGGGAAGATTGCATCTGTATCCTATGAACTCTTAGGTGCAGGTAGAAAACTTGCTGATGAACTGAATACAGACCTCTCAGCAGTTCTCTTCGGTTCCTCCGAGAATGAGGCAGCGGAGCTCATTCGATGGGGTGCTGATAAAGTCTATTTCTGCAATGATCCAATCTTTGAAAACTTTAATGACGAACCTTATGCTCAACTTCTCACTTCCCTTATCAATAAATATAAACCGGAAATTGTCCTTGCAGGTGCAACACCAATAGGGCGGTCTTTCATACCGAGGGTTGCTGCAAGGCTTGGTGCCGGCTTGACAGCAGACTGTACATCTCTATCCATTGATCAGGAGACGAGAAACATGTTGCAGGTACGCCCTGCCTTTGGCGGGAATATCATGGCCACGATCCTCTGTCCCCATCACAGACCCCAGATGGCTACTGTGAGGCCGAGGGTGATGAAAAGAGGCACGTATAGAGAAGATAAGAAGGTAGAGATTATTCATATTAAGGCAGATAATATTTTCTCTCGAACAAAGGTTATTGATACGATAAAGGAAGTCTCCGAGATAGCAGTGAATCTTCAGGAAGTGGAAGTAATTATATCAGGGGGGAGGGGACTTGGGAACGCAAAGGGTTTTGAGCTTCTCAAAGAGTTGGCTGAATTGCTTGGTGGCGCCATCGGTGCATCAAGGGCTGCTGTTGATGAGAGCTGGATACCCTACAGTCACCAGGTTGGCCAAACAGGTAAGACCGTATGCCCGAAACTCTATATAGCCTGCGGCATATCAGGCGCTGTCCAACACCTCGTCGGCATGCAGTCATCAGACATTATCATCGCAATAAACAAGAACCCTGACGCTCCTATATTCAACGTCGCAACCTATGGGATCGTTGGAGACTTGTATGAAATCATCCCATTACTCATAAGAAAGATAAAGGAGACGCGGGGAAGCGGGGAAGGGGAGAAGGAGGAAACACAAACATGCTAAACTGTCATTCCCGCTTGTCGGGTCGTAGCGACTCTCAGCGAAGACTCGCATCGAGAATTTTTCCTCAGAAGGATTCTGGACTTCGACGTGAGCTCAGTCGAACGACAAGCCAGAATGACATTTTCGGAAAAAACCCTCATGCCGGTTTATCGATACAAAAGAGCATGGGAACAGACCCCTCTGTATCCCCCCTTACCAAGGGGGGAATAAAGGGGGGTATTCTCAGAGCATATTGTGAAAATGATAGAAGAGGCTCATAAATGGATAATCAGAGTGAAGTGAACAGCTCCATGTCTCCGTCTCCCCGTGTCTCCGTGTCACAGAAGGTCGCCTTTGTCTTCCCCGGCCAAGGCTCCCAATATGTGGGAATGGGAAAAGAAATTTACGAGAATTTTGCTGAAGCAAGAGAGACATTCGGAGAAGCTTCACAGGAACTTGGCTATGATATTTCAAAACTCTGCTTTGAAGGTCCTGAAAAAGAACTCAACAAGACTTTCAATACTCAACCGGCTATCCTCACGGTAAGCATATCGATCAACAGGGTCTTGCTGTCAAAAGGGATAAAACCGTTAGTCGCTACAGGTCACAGTCTCGGAGAATATTCTGCCCTGGTAGCGGCAGAAGTCTTATCATTTAGAGACACTGTGAGAATCACCGAAACGAGAGGTCGGTTCATGCAGGAGGCGGTTCCTGAGGGAAAAGGACTGATGGCTGCTATCCTCGGTTTGGAAAGAAACAAAATCGATGACATATGCCTGTCACTGCAATCCGGTTACGCATCACCTGCCAATTACAATTCCCCCGGCCAGATAGTGATTGCAGGCGAAAAACAGGCTGTTGAAGAGGCAATGAGACTTGCCAAAGAGAAAGGTGCGAAAAAGGTAGTGGCTCTTTCAGTGAGTGTTCCTTCTCATTGCACATTGATGGCTGAAGCCTCTCGGAGGCTTGCCGAACTGCTCGACGGGGTCGAGTTCAAGTCCCCTCAAATCTCTTTAGTAAATAATGCAGACGCCATGTTCCTGAATGACAGAGACAGTATCAAGCAATCTCTCATCCGTCAATTGAGCAATCCGCTTCTCTGGGAAGATTCAATTCGAGTTATCGCGGAGTCCGGAATCGATACTTTCATCGAAGTAGGTCCCGGTAAAGTACTTTCCGGGCTGATCAAACGAATCGAACCATCGGCAAAGGTATTGAATGTCGATGATATGAAAAGCTTTGAAAGCACATTGGCTGCTATTATGTAATGTTAC
>JBGPPR010000194.1:0-3050 GCA_041488675.1 Thermodesulfovibrionia bacterium | reverse complement strand
TGTAGTTGAAAGATTTAATAAAGGTGAGTATGAGTATGCTGCAAGTTCTTCAGTCGAAACGCACTACGGTGCAAGGAGGTGAATACTATGCCAAGAGGAGTTGGAATGGGGTCTTCCGGATCAGGTCAGGGAAGCGGACAGGGATCAGGAAGAGGACGAGGTAACTGCCGGGGAATGGGAGGAGGCAGAGCAGCCGCCGGTCCCGGAGGAGAGTGCCTCTGCCCTTCCTGCGGAGCCACAGCGGCTCACCAGGCCGGCGTTCCGTGTTATCAGTCTAAGTGTCCCAAGTGCGGGACAATTATGGCGAGGAAGTAGAGGAGCGCACTCTATGGTTATCTCGATAGCAAGCGGCAAAGGCGGGACAGGCAAGACGAGCGTGGCAGTGAGTCTTGCCCTGTCTTTAGGTACATGTCAGTTTCTTGATTGTGATGTCGAGGAACCAAATGCCTCTTTATTTTTAAGACCTTCGATTGACAGGAAAATATCGGTCGGTACGCTTGAGCCTTGGATAGACGAGTCAAAATGCTCTCACTGCGGAGAGTGTTCCTCCATCTGTGCTTATCATGCGATTGCAGCGTTCGAGAAAAATGTCCTCCTCTTCCCTGCACTCTGCCATGGATGCGGTGGATGTATTTTGGTCTGCCCTGAAAAAGCGATCGCTGAAGGTAAAAGGAATATCGGAGTTATTGAAGAGGGGAAAAGTAATTCCATTGCCTTTATCCAGGGGATATTGAATATAGGGGAACACATGGCAACTCCCGTGATCAAAGACATGAAGAGGCTCGTCCGAAAGGATATGCATGTGATCATTGATTCACCTCCCGGCACTTCTTGTCCGGTGGTAGAGAGCATTAAGGGAAGCGATTTTGTTTTACTGGTTACCGAACCGACGCCATTTGGCCTGAACGATCTCAAATTGGCAGTAGACGTAGTTAGAGAACTGAAAATTCCCTTTGGTGTGGTTATCAACTGTGATGGAATCGGAGATGACAGAGTCAAAGAATACTGTCAGAAAGAAAATATTCCCTTGCTTCTCTCGATACCCTGGAGCAGGGAGATTGCTGAAGCGTATTCCCGGGGAATACCGGCGGTCGAGGCACGCCCGGACTTGAAGGAAATTTTTCGCTCTCTCTTTCAAGAGATAACGAGAATTACGGAAAGTAAAAGAGATTATGATGTCCAATTAGGGGCGTGCAGATGAAACAGCTCACTGTAATAAGCGGCAAGGGAGGAACAGGCAAGACTACAATAACCGCTGCATTCGCCCATCTTGCCGATAATCCGGTAATCGCTGATTGTGATGTTGATGCGGCGGACCTTCATTTAATTCTTTCTCCACAACTTGTTAAACAGGAACCTTTTTACGGAGGTCAGTTGGCATGGATTGATAAAGAAAGGTGCAATCAGTGTGGAATATGTGAACAGGAATGCCGTTTTGAAGCAATACAGGCTATGGAGGTCAGTCCTATTGCCTGTGAAGGCTGCGGTGTTTGTGCTTATATATGTCCGGAGAAAGCCATATCTATGAAGAAGAGGCTTACCGGAAATTGGTTTATCTCTGATACAAGAGACGGGCCGATGGTTCATGCTAAACTGGGAATAGCAGCGGAAAATTCCGGAAAGCTTGTCTCCATGGTACGTCAGCAAGCAAAGGACATAGCAGAGAAGGAGAAGAAAAATCTTGTCCTTATTGATGGGCCGCCCGGTATTGGTTGTCCGGTAATAGCATCAATTGGAGGAGTTGATTTGGTTCTGGCCGTAACCGAGCCGACTCTTTCAGGATTGCATGATTTAAAGAGGATCCTGGAGGTGGCAAATCATTTCAATATTCCAGCGATGGTATGCGTTAATAAATGCGATATCAATCCTGAAAATACCCGCGTCATCGAACATTATTGCAAAGAAAAGGGAATTCCAATTGCAGGCAGGATCCCGTTTAATCCTACGGTAACCAAGGCGATGATGAATGTCCTCTCTGTGGTAGAATATCCATGCGGGGAAGTGACCGAGGAAATAAAAAGGGTATGGAGAAAAGTAGAAGAATACCTTTTTGCCGAACCCGATACTGCGAATGCGGCAAACATTCCGTAATCATACGATAATAAATAATGACATGAAAGGAGATATTGTTATTATATGGCGAAGAAAAGGATTGCAATAATTGCGTGTAAAAATATTAAAGGTGTCAGTTGTGTTGGCGGCTGTCTGAAGTGCTTTAAGGGAATCTCGGAAAAAGCTGGTGAGTACGAGCGCTGGAAGGATTATGACATAGAAGTCATCGGTATGGATGACTGCGGCGGCTGTCCCGGTGTAATAATGCCGAAGGTCGCACTGATGATGGATATGGGGAAACTGTATGATCGGGATTTCGATGCTATTCATTTAGGAACCTGCCTCATGAAGGCTACACAGACCGCAAAGTGCCCTATAGACGTGGAAGATCTCAAAAAGAAGATTGAAACGAAGTTTAACAAAGAGGTGATTTTTGGGACGCATCCGTATTAGAAAACAGACCGGAGATCTATTACTTAATAATCCTGCCGGCGGTTTAAGGAAGCTTTTTCACACAGACTGTGAAAGACCTCCGACTTTAAATTTGCACCGCCGCACCAGGCTAAGAAACTAATGGGAACATTTCTAAATTGGCGTAACAGCAAAATTTTTTTTATTGACGTGCTGCTCTTTTCAAAGTAGAATCGTTTTGAAATTTATCATATCTTTTATTATTTTATTAATTATGAGTTAATGCAAAGGAGGTACATCATGAAAAGGAGATTATTCATCCTGCTGGCTATAGTAAGTTTTATTTCGTTGGCGCCGCTTCTAACGGCATATTCAGAAGATATCAAAAAGGAAGATTGTTTTTTTCTTAAAAGTCTCCATTATACTACCAGGGGAATGTCATACTGGTACGATAAGGCGAATGGCGGCCTGGAAAGTCTCACCGGTATTCCGTATTCCAGTTCGAAACTCGATTGTCTGAACTGCCATGTGAAATCATGCGATGTATGTCATAAAACTACTGAGGGAGAGAAGTCATTCTACACAGT
>JBGPPR010000193.1:0-3052 GCA_041488675.1 Thermodesulfovibrionia bacterium | reverse complement strand
GATTTTTAAGGCCACGGCAAGAAGTATCTCACCCTTTATCTCGGAGACATCAAGCATCGTCTCCGGAGCATACACCCCCGCATAATCAACGGACGATACCTCCGGCTCTTTCAGAATTCTCTCCTGCATAAACCCTTTGACGAACGTCCCATCTATTATACCGGACTTGATCAAATCCGAAGCTTCTGTGAGACACTTATATATGACCGTTGCTGCTTTTCGCTGTTTCTCACTAAGATATGCATTTCTTGAGCTCATCGCAAGACCATCTTGTTCCCTTACCGTCGGACAAACGATGACATCAGTGTCGCTGTTAAGGTCTTTCACAAGCTGTTTTATGATAACACTTTGCTGGAAATCCTTTTGGCCAAAATATGCCTTTGTCGGCTTCACGATATTCAAGAGTTTTGTCACGACGGTCGCAACGCCTCTGAAATGGTTCGGTCTGGAAGCTCCGCAGAGCCTTTCTGAGATTCCATCAACCTCGACATGGGTCAGGAATATCTCAGGATACATCGAAGATGTTTCCGGCATGAAGATTATGTCGGCCTTTTCCTTTTGAAGCTTCTCCAGATCACCCTTGATATCCCTCGGATATCTTTCAAAGTCTTCCGAAGGTCCAAACTGGATCGGATTTACGAAGATGCTGACGACAGTTATATCACTTTCCTGCTTAGCTCTTCTCACAAGGCTGAGATGCCCTTCATGGAGGGAACCCATTGTTGGTACAAAGCCTATTGTCTTACCCTGAAGAAGGTAAGATTTTGATGTGTTCTGCATTGCTCCCGGCACTCGGATAATTTCCATTTCTTATTCCTATAGTCTATTACGCTGTGAAAAGATAAATAAGACTTTCCTGTATAAAGTATCAAGCATCTTATACGTAACCTATATAAAAGAGAGAAAATTTGTCAAACACATGTAGGACAAATACTGATAGGGCAATATACGAAAATCTTACAACAAATTCAGAAATTTACTGACACCAATTTAGACCAGGTATGGTTTAATTTAAAATAAACCAGAATACAGCGGATACTCAGAATATGATGTCATAAAACTTTTGAGGAATTCTAATAGATATGCAGATATCAGGCATCGTGTTTACTTGTTTGTTTTTATCCCGTTAACTTACTCTTTAATTAGGTTAACAGAACATATGCAAAAAGAATTATAAAAATTTATAAATAGGTCCGGCATCTTGCCTGACTTGTTCCGAGGCATGATGCCTCGTCTATTTTCACGCAGGATTCACGAAATTCTTAAGCAATGTTTTATGATTCGGGTTAAGAAAGAAAGGGGTGAGAAATATGAAGAAGTTAATCTTATGGTCTATCATTGCAATCATGATAATGATTTCGGCATGTTCGTCAATGCAATATCAGAAAGGAGACGTACTGTATGATGAACCAACGAGTCGACCTATGGAACCTTCGTATTGAGAGAATCCTTCACTTCTTTCAGGAGGGCTTCGAGGAGATCATTCTCCTTGAGTTTCTTTATTATTTTGCCTTTTCTAAAGAGGACCCCTCTGCCCTTACCCCCTGCTATTCCAAAATCTGCCTCTCTTGCCTCACCAGGACCATTTACAACGCAGCCCATAACGGCGATCTTCATCGGCCTGTCAATCTTTCTCAGTCTGTATTCAACCTCGGTTGCAAGTCCCCTCAGGTCGATCCCACACCTGCCGCAGGTCGGGCATGATACAATCTCCACACCTTTCTTTCTAAGGCCAAGAGATTTTAATATTTCATAAGCGACCCGGACTTCCTCTTCGGGCTCTGCAGTCAGGGATACCCTTATCGTATCCCCAATTCCTTCCGACAGTAACAGGCCACATCCGACTGAACTCTTTATGATACCTGTGGATGGAGGCCCGGCTTCTGATATTCCTATATGAAGAGGATAATCATATTTTTCAGAAAATAACCTGTATGCATCGACGGTTGTGAGAACATCTGAACCCTTCAAAGAAACTTTGAGATTTGCAAAATTCATTTCCTCCAAAATTCTTATGTTTCTTTCTGCACTCTCCACGAGGGCTTGCGGCTCTGGACGTCCATATTTCTTGAGCAGATCCTTTTCAAGAGATCCCGCATTTATCCCAATTCTGATAGGTATTCCTTTATCTCCTGCAGCAGTGACAACCTCTCTTACCTTCCATTTCGCGCCGATATTCCCCGGATTAATTCTCAATCCGTCAACGCCCTGCTTTATTGCTTCGAGGGCGAGTCTCCAGTCAAAATGTATATCTGCTATGAGCGGAATTTCAATGGACTCTTTAATCGAGTCGAGTACCTTTGCCGCCTTCATATTCGGCACTGCGAGCCTTATAATTTCACATCCCATGGATTCAAGAGAACCTATTTGTTTGACTGTTGCCTCTACATTTAGGGTATCTGTCTTAGTCATGGACTGGACGACTACAGGATGTCCGCCTCCCACGGGCACTTTGCCTACATAGATTGTCCTTGTCTTTCTACGAGTTTCCATTGGCTTTTGCTCTGCCCTCTTCAGTCTTCTTTTTTCGATACATTTCTACTGCCGCCTGATGTTCTGCAGGCGTAACGGAAAACCTGTGTGTACCGTCATTATTGGAGACAAAAAACATATAGGAAACCTTCGCGGGATAAAGGGCTGCACGAATCGATTTGATTCCGGGTGATGCAATGGGTCCGGGCGGGAGTCCCTTGATGACATAAGTATTATAAGGCGTCTTCCTCCGAATGTCTTTTTCGGTTATCTTCTCTCCTGAACTCTTTATTCCATAAATAGATGTAGGGTCTGCCTGAAGGAGAATCCCCTTCCTGAGCCGGTTATGATACACTGCAGAGATTAGGGGTCTTTCTCCATCCGTTACAGCTTCTTTCTCGATAATCGATGCAAGAGTGAGAACCTCTCTTTCAGAGAGACCAAGCTCTGCCGTCCTAACCATCAATTCATCTGAATATTTCTCTCGCATTCTGGCTATCATGAGATCTATCGCCTCTTCAGGGTCCATCCCTTTCGGAACTTTATACGTATCAGGGAACAGGTAACCCTCAAACGTCGG
>JBGPPR010000192.1:0-3074 GCA_041488675.1 Thermodesulfovibrionia bacterium | reverse complement strand
CTGTGGCAATCGCATCAATCGTGCCATCTTTCAAACCTTCCTTTATGGCTTCTATATCTCGCTTCGTTCTCAAAGGAGGGTTTACCTTAGTATTCGTATCATAATTCTTTACAGCATCCTCTGTGAGGGTGAAATAATGGGGACACGTCTCTGCCGTAACATTGGCACCCCTTTTCTTTGCCTCCCTTATCAACTTCACTGAGCCTTCCGTTGATACATGGGCTATGTGCAACTTTCCGTGCGCAAGCTCTGCTAACAAAATATCTCTAAAGACCATTATCTGTTCCGCCTCGGCAGGAATACCCCTTAGGCCAAGAGTCATCGATAGCAACCCTTCGCTCATCACTCCGTCTTCAGAGAGAGTCAGGTCTTCGCAGTGAGAGATTATGGGCAGACCAAATGCCTTTGAATACTCCAGTGCCCTTCTCATGATGAGACTGTTCATGACAGGCCGTCCATCGTCGGAGAAAGCGATGCAGCCCTGATCCCTCATCGTTCCCATCTCGACAAGTTCCTCTCCTTTTTGGCCTTTTGTTATTGCGCCAATTGGGAGAACAGTGCATAGCCCTTCAAGGGACTTTCTTATGATGAATTCCGTCACACTCGCATTATCATTAATCGGGAATGTATTTGGCATACAGCAAACAGTTGTGAACCCACCCCTGATCGCGGCCGCCGTTCCGGTCTTTATTGTCTCTTTGTATTCAAACCCGGGTTCTCTGAGATGAACATGCATGTCGATAAGGCCAGGAATAACGAACATCCCCTCTGCATTGATAATCCGGTGTGCGGGGAATAGACTTTGACCCTCTCCCTTGCCTTCCTCCCTCGCGTGGGAGGGAAGAGCGGGAGGAAATTTGCTCTCTGCTCTCTGCTCTGTGCCTATTATGCTGACTGTTTTTATCTTCTCGTTCTCAATCAGGACATCGCCTATTCCATCAATCCCCTGCGAGGGGTCTATGATATGTCCCTTCTCTATTAGAATCATCTCTTCACTCCTGCGAGGAGATACATAACAGCCATTCTCACGGCAAGACCATTTGTAACCTGTTCGAGGATTACTGATCTCGGTCCATCCGCAATTTCTGAAGAAATTTCGATCCCCCGGTTCATTGGACCGGGATGCATTACGATCACATCATCTCTTGCCACAGCAAGTCTGTCGGGTGTGAGCCCCCAGTCTTTGGAATATTCCTCTGTGGATGGAAAGAAACCCTTACTCTGTCTTTCCATCTGTATCCTGAGCGTCATGACGACATCGACATCTTTGAGACCCGCTTCCATGCTGTGGAAAACCTCGACTCCGATCTCTTCGATCTCTCCTGGTATCAAGGTTGGGGGGCCAATCAGTCTTATCTTTGCGCCAAGTTTTATGAGGCTATAAATATTCGACTTTGCAACCCTGCTATGCATGATATCTCCCACAATGGCGATATCGAGGCCCTCTATGTTCCCTTTCTTTTCTTTTATGGTAAAAGCATCGAGAAGCGCCTGTGTCGGATGCTCATTCGTGCCATCTCCTGCATTTATGACTGAGACCCTGAGTTTTTGAGCGAGGAGATGAGGCACTCCTGCAGAAGAATGTCGTATTATGATGAAATCCGCACCGAGAGCCTGGACAGTAAGGGCAGTATCAATCAGGCTCTCACCCTTGACAAAGCTGCTTGTAGGGACGGAGAAATTTATGACATCAGTGCTCAATCTCTTTGCTGCGAGTTCAAAGGAAGTTCTCGTTCTTGTGGATGGCTCAAAGAAAAGGTTTACAGCAGTCTTACCGCGGAGGGTGGGTACCTTCTTGATATCTCTTCCGAGTACATCTTTGAATCCTGCAGCAGTGTCAAGTATGAGGTTTATATCTTCTACCGACAATTCTTTTATCCCGATCAAGTCTTTGCTATGCAGCACCCATTACTCCTTCGTATCAGCCTTTTCGAGCACTATCCTGTCCCCAAAGCCATCTTCCTCAAGCTGGACCTCGACATTCTCACTCAGGGAAGTCGGAATATTCTTCCCGACAAAGTCAGCCTTTATCGGAAGCTGCCGGTGTCCCCTGTCAATAAGAACAGCGAGTTGGATAGAGGCAGGTCTCCCGAGATCCATTACTGCGTCCATTGCAGCTCTGATTGACCTTCCTGTAAAGAGGACATCATCGACGAGGATAATTTTGAGATCTGTCACCTCAAAGGGAACATCGGTTTTCCTGACAAGAGCCTGCTCTTTTCTAATGTTTAGGTCATCCCTGTAAAATGCTATATCGAGCGAACCAACGGGTATTTCCTTCTTTTCGATCTCTTTGATCTTTGACGCAAGTCTTTTCGCGAGATGGACTCCTCCCCTCTGTATTCCAACAAGGCAGAGTCGATCTATGCCTTTATTTTTTTCAATAATTTCATGCGACATTCTCGTTAGGGCCCTGTCCATGTCTTTCTTACTGAGAAGTTCCTTTGGCATTGTCAAAATCCCATAAAAAAACCTTCCTCTCGTTGAGTGGAAGGTTCATTGTTTTTTTTAAACTTGCAGCTCACGCTGCCTCCTCTGCCTTCTGGCCTCACGGGGCCATTCCTTAAGGCAACTGTATTAAAACACAAATCTAAAGAGTCTGTCAAATATTGAGTCCTGTATTATAAGTGTCCTACCAGTCTGTCTCTCTTTCTGTCACTCCCGCTTGTCGGGAGTCCTTCTGGAAGAAAGATTCCGGACAAGCCGGAATGACAATGTCGTACCGGGATAGGACATTATTTTTACATGAATCAATAATTCGCAAAATCTCTTTTTCTCCGTGATAAAACCTCATCAATTATTAGCTATGAATATGATTCTAACGATGTTCAGTAATCCCCCTCCATCCCCTCGGTTGCGAGTCGTACCGACCTTTAGAAAAGGGGGATTTTAAAAAAGCTATATTGTTGTTCCGCAAAAAATTTGTAGCTCCTCTCACCTTGACAAACGCACGACTGAGTATATAATTGTAACTAACTGAATGGTGGAAACGCCGGTTAATTTAGAGAGCGAAAAGAAGAAGAACGTCAGGCTTGCCATAGGTGTAGCATCTCTTGGCGTAATCGGTTTCTTCT
>JBGPPR010000191.1:0-3086 GCA_041488675.1 Thermodesulfovibrionia bacterium | reverse complement strand
GCGATGAGTATAGGTCTCCTGCTCTTCATTGTTACCGGGTTGCGTTATGTTTATTCTACTGAAGGTCCTGTTTCCCCTAAAGAAGTTAAACCGACAAAAGAGATAAAACCTGAGAACAAGATTGGCATTGCACATACAGAGATCTTTGGCGTATTGGAACGGCCACAAGTAATCTTTGATCACCAGAAACATGTGGAAACCCTCAAGAAAGAGAAAATGGGCTGTGATGCATGTCATCCCCTTGATGAGTGGAAGATCCTTGCATTTGATTTTCCTAAAGAACTTAAGAGAAAAGACAAAGAATCAGTAATGAATGCTTATCACGATGAATGCATCGACTGTCATAAAAAGCGATATAAGGAAGACAAGAAAACAGGCCCTGTTACGTGCGGAGATTGCCATAAAGAAGGGAATAAATCAATAGCTGTGAAATATCCGGTATTCGAATTCGATTTCTATGTTCATGACACACATGAGAAGAAGCTGAGAGAGAAGCTGGGTAAGGATGATTGCAGTCTCTGTCATCATACGTACGATATAAAGGAAGAGGATGAAAACCTTGCACTCGTATACGAAAAAGGCACGGAGGAGTCCTGTTATTATTGTCATGATCTCGAAAAGAAAAGGGGTCCGGAACTGACTGTCATAAATCGAGTGGCGGCGAAAAAGGGACTCGATATGCAGAGAGCATCTCACACGCAGTGCCTGAACTGCCATTTAAAGTACGAGAAAGAGTTGGAGCTCAAGAAGGAGAAGAAGAAAGATGAAAAAGCCGGGCCGACTGAATGCGTGAAATGTCATACAGGAAAGTACAGAACAATAGCTGAACTTGAGAAAGTGCCCCGTCCTGACAGAGGTCAAAAAGAGACAGCCCTCATCAATATCCAAAATGCAAAAATGAAAAGTGTAGCGCTTGATCATAAGTTTCATGAGAAGAACCAGAAGACATGTCGGGGCTGCCACCACGAGACATTAAATCCGCCCCTCTGCAAAGGGTGTCATACGTTGGGAGGCAGCTTTGAAGGGTTATGGGTAAATCTTGCAAATGCCTATCATGATCCGCTCTCTGAAACAAGCTGTGCAGGGTGCCACAACCTGAAGAAGGCAGAAAAGAATTGTGCAGGCTGTCATGGCCTTCTCCCGGTGATGGATATTCAAACAAGGGGTCCCAGGAAAGATACCTGCGATATCTGCCATACGGGCAAGAAAGAGCTTCTTGCTGCTAAACCTCTTTCAGTTGCAGGGCTTGATAGGGAAAAGGTAAAAAAGGAAGTGACAATAAAGGTCCTGGAAAGGGAATATGAGCCGGCAAAATTTCCTCACATGAAAATTATAGAGAGATTTGTAAAGATATCTAATGACAGTAAGTTGGGAAGTAATTTCCACAGGAGATTGCAGACGATATGCGATGGCTGCCATCATCAAAGCCGTGCAGACGCTGAAGTCGAGAAGGACAGCCCTCCTTATTGCAGAAACTGCCACGGTATGACGTTCGACAGACAGAACAGAAATAAGCCCAAACTGATTGCTGCATACCACGGCCAGTGCATGGGCTGTCACAACTATATGAAACTTGAAAAAGCCAGGAAGTGTGAAGAATGCCATAAAAAGAAAGCTGTAAGTCCGGCGTATCCCTTGGAGCCGCAACGAATTATCGTTAGATAGAAAGGAGAAAGAACGTTGCATTTTTACATCTTTGAACAGCTTTTTTCAGCCCATGGCTATGAATATGCTGTAGCTGTTCTGGCCATGTTCGTATTTATAGTTTTTTATCTTATCCTTAACAAGGAAATAAAGTACTAACCCGGAGGATTGTATGGGAATTGACAGAAGGGAATTCTTAAGGCGTGCGGCGATTGCAGGAATTGCTTTGATTGGCGGAAGTTCCCAGGCCCATGCGTTCAAGAACATAGATAAGATAGATAAAGATACCATCCTTTTTACAGGGAATATTGCCAACGAAAGGAACTGGAAATTATACGAGAAAACAAAAGACGTTATTCCGAAAGAGCGCTATGGCGTACTCGTTGATACAACACGGTGCATAGGCTGTAGAAGGTGTGAATGGGCATGTAATGAGTGGAACAACAATCCAAACAAACCGATCTCGCAATTTGAACAGTCTGTAGTGGGCAAAGACGATGTGTTCAAAACGGTGAGGAGAATGCATGCGGGCAATTTTACCGTAGTCAATCGCTTCTATAGCTCAAAAGACGGCAAACCTATTTACGTTAAAAGACAGTGCATGCACTGCGAGGACCCCGGGTGTCTGGCCTCGTGTTTTGTTGATTCTTACAGGAAAGCTTCAATGGGACCGGTTTTGTATCTGCCCAATATATGTGTCGGTTGCCGCTACTGTATGGTTGCCTGTCCTTTCGATGTCCCGGCATTTGAATATTATGAGGCTCTGAACCCTCAGATTACGAAATGCACGTTCTGCTATAACAGGATTATCTATGAAGGAAACGTCCCTGCCTGTGTCGAGATCTGTCCGGCTGAAGTGATGACTTTCGGGAAAAGAAGCGAACTTGTCGGGCTGGCCCATGAACGGATAAGAGATAATCCCGGTAGATATATTGACTATGTGTATGGAGAGCAGGAAGTTGGGGGCACAAGCTGGATGTATTTGTCTTCAGTCCCATTCGAGGAAATCGGCTTCAGAACCAATATCGGCACCACGGCTATACCGAAATTGAGCAAAGGCTATCTTTTCGGTGTGAAGATGTTCGAGATTGTGGGTGCCTGGCCTCTTGTGTTCGGTGCATATTACGCTATCTCAAAAGCTCGGAAGAAACATACATCGAACCATGACACGACCTCGGAGCAGAAAGGAGAGAGCCATGGCGCAAAACACTAATTCCTGGTTCAGAGAAAAGATTCTTCTTGGAATGTCTCCAAGAGATTATGTTATCAGTAATGCCACGCCGGCAAATTTCATTGCTATGGTTATTTTGTTTTTTGCAATCGGCGTCATGATTTGGCGACTCTTTCTCGGACTCGGGCCGGCGACAAATCTTTCGGATAACTACCCTTGGGGATTGTGGATTGGGTTTGACATCCTTGTAGGAATCGCTTTGGCTGCGCCG
>JBGPPR010000190.1:0-3086 GCA_041488675.1 Thermodesulfovibrionia bacterium | reverse complement strand
ATGGTTTTGTGATCGCAAAAATGAGAACAAATACTGCCATCATGCATGTTACGCCATGGTAATTTTTCATTATTTTCGAAGCACAGCATCGTGAGAGATCATCTTTGCTCTCCTACGATGAAGACGCTTCCCCGTTATGGGTTGGGAACATAAGGATTATGCTTATCCTTCTATTTCTTGGGTCTTTTGTATTTTCTTTTATGAGGGGTACGGTGTCCGCATAACCTGCCACCCGTATAAGACGGCTAGGATCAAGACCATATCGTTCTAGTTCCTTCCGCGCTGCTAAGGCACGTTCAGTCGAGAGTTCCCAGTTGCTATAGGAAGCAGAACTATAGGTCAGAGAATCAGTATGACCTTCAACCGCAAGAGGATTAGGCATAGACTTTATATTATCACCAATAACCTGTAATATCCTCAAAGCAATAGGTGTTGGTTTTGATGAACCAAGGTCAAACATTGCTTTCCCCTCTTTGTCTACAAGCTGAATACGGACTCCTCCTTCAAATATATCAACGAGTATCTGGTCCTTAATGTCTCCGAGCTTTCCTTCTATTGCATTTTTTAAAGTTTCCTTAAATTCCTGTGGGTTCATATTAAAAGAACCCTGCAGTTCTTTGAAAACCTTTTTTTCGGATTCACCCGCCTCGTCAAACATCTGGCTCGATTTATCCATGAAAGATTGACCACTCTGCGTAAAAATCGAGAAGTGCTTGAAATATGAAGCAACCCTTGACCTCTTTTCCGGAGCTATCATCGTTATAAGCCATAACATGAGGAAGAAGGCCATGAGGGCTGTGACAAAATCAGCATAGGCAACCTTCCATTGACCGCCATGCTCTTCTTCATCATCACGTTTAATAATTTTTTTAATGATAATTTTCTGATCCTTATCCCTCACTTTTCTTACCTCTTATCTCGTCTTCCAGTTCTCCGAAGGTCGGCTTCTCTTTGCCCGGGATAGCCCTTCTGCCGAACTCTACTGCCATCTGAGGCGGTGAACCTCCAACAAATGCTACCAGCGCCACTCTTATAATCTTAAAAAATACGATGTCTTCTTTTGTTTTATGTTCCAGATTTGTTGCCAATGGTCCTACAAATCCATAACACATCAAAACTCCGAGGAATGTTCCAACAAGAGCTGCTCCGATGCTGTGGCCGAGTACGGATGGAGGCTCGTCAATTTTACCCATCGTGAGAACAACGCCAAGAACGGCTGCAACAATGCCAAGTCCCGGTAAGGCATCTGCCACCTTCGCAATGCTCTTGGACGGGATCATGGCCTCATGGTAATAGGTTTCGGTCTCTATTTCCATTAGATTCTCGATCTCATGGGGTATGACATTTGTTGTTATGATAATCTTGAGATTATCGCATATGAAGTTTATTAAGTGCTTATGTCCCAGGGTGTTCTTATTTTTGTTAAAAATGGGACTACTATCAGGTTGTTCAATATCCGATTCTATCGATATGAGACCCTCCTTCCTGATCTTTGAGAACAACTGGTAAAGGAGCAAGAGAAGGTCGAGATATTCTTTCTTACCGGGACCTTTTGAATTCAAAATTGAGCTCATTTTCTTAGCAACGGCGGTAATCACTCTCGGAGGAGATGCTATGAGAAATGAGCCTATTGATGCACCAAATATGATAACAAGCTCTGCAGGCTGGACAAGGACATACGGGTTGCCTTTTTCCATCATGAAACCGGTTATGACAGAGCCGGCAACTACTAATAGTCCTATGACGGCAAACATATAGTTTTACTCTGAGGAAACATGTAGTCTCTTCATTTTTTTAGTTCAGAAACGTTTATTCGTTCTGCTGTCTCTCTTTTCTGATCATCTCTCTCTGACGATTAATGGCATAGCGGATTATCTCTTCCCTCACCTCTTCATCCATATCGGAAAAATGCAACGAGACTTCGTATTGACCATCTCGAATCTCATTGGCTCTGATCACATCCCCATATGTAACTATCCCTACGGGGGGGCCGGTGGGCAAAAGCATTTTTACCTCAAGCTTGTCTCCGGGCACAACTTTTTCATTTGTTGTAAATCGTATGCCTGATGCACTGAGATTCACCATTTTTTCTTCACTCTTTTTAAACCCTTCGCTCTCAAAATTAAGTCTGTCGAGAATCATCGTCAACTTGGCATTGATGTCAACGAGCATTTGCCATAGTCTTGGATTGATTGTCTCATCGGGCAGATCAAGATCAGGTGTCTCGACATCATATCCCCGGAATATTTTTGATTTCTTGTACGGTGCATCATCTTTTAACCTTTTTGCTTCCACAGGGAAAGCATCATCTACCCTGAAATAGCTGCGCTTTTGTTCCAAAATCCGTTTCAGGGTCAGGAGATTCTCTTTTGTACTGACCGCCTCTGCGTAGCATTTGAAATCAGGGCCTGTGACAACAATATATCCACCCCTTTCGATGTCTTTGGTATCTCTTGTCTGTAAAATGATTGTGTTATCATCCGAGGACTCTACCGTCGCACTGTATTCTGTGATATCAGGCATGATGCTGTAATGAACAGTTTCTCCTTTACTTAGTCTCATGTTTGTCTTTTTTGTCTTTTCCTTTTATATTCCGGTTATATTCCGGAAAAACCATTGTTGTCTTACAGCCTAATGTCCCTTTAACTAAACTCCCTTAACGAGCCTTTCTTTCAGGATTTCGACCTCTTGAGGTGTCAGGACATTCATTGTTCTTAATCGTTCCATCCTCTCAATTATGCCAAGTGTGATCCCGGGATTATTACTCTCTGCGGCAGTCTTGATAACTTCCATATCTTGATATGTGTCCCTGAGGTACCGCAAGAGTTCTCTATTTTCATTTATTAAGATTGATCTCTTATATGCCTTATCAACGAGAAAAGCAATCTCCTCAGCCTTAAATGGTTTTGTCAGATAATCATAGGCTCCTTCCTTCATCGCCTGGAGCGTTGCTTCAAGGTCACCGAAGGTAGTGAGAATCACAACAGCAATATCAGGATTCACGCGGAGGGCATACTTGAGAATTTCAATGCCATTGACGCCGGACATCTTGAGGGCTGTTATAACGAGACTAATATCCTCAGTCT
>JBGPPR010000189.1:0-3089 GCA_041488675.1 Thermodesulfovibrionia bacterium | reverse complement strand
ACCGACCTTTGCCAAAGGGAGGCAATATCCCCCTCTTTGGCAAAGAGGCCTATGGCTCGGAGCCAACGGCTCGTAGAGGGAGAGGGGAGATTTTACGATATATGCCCTTTTACTGATGACCTTGTTGGTGAGTAACGATGGATAGATTACAGTTATTACAATTATCAGGTCCCGATCCTGAGAACTTGAATTTGGCCGGTTGCATATTAGAAACTATTGGATACTTGAAATTCGGTTATTGTAAACATGGAGGATAGATGAGACCCGACGGGAGAGAAAATAATGAAATACGCGAAGTGAAGATTCGGAGAAATTTTATAGATGTTGCTGAGGGTTCAGTATTGATGGAGATGGGAAATACGAGGGTAATATGCACTGCAACAATTGAGGACAGGGTTCCTCCTTTCTTGAAGGATCAGAAACGGGGATGGATAACAGCCGAGTATTGCATGCTGCCGAGGGCAACCCCTTCAAGGACTTTACGGGAATCCAGCGCCGGGAGGATCAGTGGAAGGACCCACGAGATACAGAGGCTTATAGGCAGGGCTCTCAGGTCTGTAGTCGATCTATCCCTGCTCGGCGAAAGGACGATATGGATAGACTGCGATGTGATTCAGGCAGATGGAGGAACGAGGACGGCAGCAATTACAGGTTCCTTTATATGCCTCTCTGATGCTTTAAGATACGCACTGAGAAATGGACTGATAGAAAAGATTCCTATTAAGGATTATCTTGCTGCTATCAGTGTCGGCATTGTAAACGGTGAACCGAGACTCGACCTTTGTTATCTCGAGGATTCGGTCGCGGAAGTTGATATGAATGTTGTAATGACAGGAAGCGGCAGATTTGTTGAAATCCAGGGAACCGCAGAGGGTATGACCTTCTCCAGAACCACGTTAGACCGTCTCCTCATACTTGCAGAAGAAGGTATTCATAACCTGATAGGAATGCAAAAGAAATTAATGGAGGGGAATGGGAAGGCAGTTACCGAAAAGTAGTTGATATGGTAAAATATTTTCCAGAGGTAAGAAATTGAACATTTACAGAAGTCTCCTTATATGGCTCTTTATCGGCATAGTGATCATTCTCCTCTTCAATCTTTTTAGTACGCCCAAGAAGACTGGAGACGAGATCATATTTTCAGATTTCATGACTAAACTCGATGCAGGAGAAGTTGAGGAAGTCGTCATCAAGGATAAAGACATCACGGGTCAGATGAAAGATGGAAAAAAATTCAGAACCTATGCCCCTGAGTTTCCAGACCTCGTAAAGGTCTTGCGATCACATAATGTAAAGATTACGGTGAAGCCTTCGGAGCAGAATCCCTGGTACTGGAACCTCCTCTTCTCCTGGGGACCTATAATTTTACTTGCTGTCGTATGGATATTTTTCATGAGACAGATGCAAACCGGGGGAAACAAGGCACTTTCCTTTGGCAAGGCAAAGGCACGCCTGGCTTCTGAAAAATCAGTAAAGATAACATTTTCTGATGTTGCCGGAATAGAAGAGGCAAAGGCAGAAGTTCAAGAGATAATAGACTTTCTTAAGGCGCCTCAGAAATTCCAGAAGCTTGGTGGAAAGATCCCCAAAGGTGTGCTTTTAGTTGGGGCTCCAGGTACGGGTAAAACCCTTCTTGCAAGGGCTATCGCAGGTGAGGCAGGAGTTCCTTTTTACTCGATATCAGGTTCTGACTTCGTCGAACTTTTTGTTGGAGTCGGCGCCTCAAGGGTAAGAGATCTTTTCGAACAGGCGAAGAAGAATTCGCCCTGTATTATTTTCATTGATGAGTTGGATGCTGTTGGCCGTCATCGGGGAGCCGGCCTTGGCGGGGGGCATGATGAGCGTGAGCAGACCCTGAATCAGCTTCTCGTGGAAATGGACGGCTTTGAGACCAATCAGGGAATCATTATTATCTCAGCTACCAACAGGCCCGATGTTCTTGACCCGGCCCTTCTCAGGCCTGGCAGGTTTGACAGACAGGTTGTTGTGCCGCAGCCCGATGTCAAGGGAAGGCTTGAGATACTTAAGGTGCATACGAGAAATATACCTCTTGACGAGAAAGTGACCCTTGAACAGATAGCCCGGGGGACACCCGGCTTTTCCGGCGCCGACCTCGCAAATCTCGTCAATGAAGCTGCCTTGCTTGCAGCACGGAAATCAAAAAGCACGGTTGAAATGGCTGATTTTGAGGCGGCAAAGGATAAGGTACTCATGGGCGTAGAGAGAAAGAGCATGATCATAAGTGAAACAGAGAAGAAAAACACCGCCTACCACGAAGCAGGTCATGCACTCGTTGCCAAACTGACTCCGGGCACTGACCCGATACACAAGGTCAGCATCATACCTCGCGGGATGGCGCTTGGTATAACACAACAATTACCAATAGATGACAGATATACCTATTCCAGGGAATATCTCATGAATGCTCTTTCTATCTTGCTCGGTGGCAGGGCAGCAGAGGAGATCGCCCTTCATCACAGGACAACAGGCGCCGGCAATGATCTTGAAAGGGCAACTGATCTTGCAAGAAAGATGGTTACTGAGTGGGGAATGTCTGAAAAGCTCGGTCCCCTTACTTTCGGGAAGAAGGATGAACATATCTTTCTCGGAAAAGAGATAGGGAAACATAAGGACTACAGTGAAAAGACGGCAGTTGATATTGACGAGGAAGTGAAGAAAATAGTCTTTGAGGCCCATTCTACATCAAAGAAAGTCCTCACAGAAAATACTGATCTTCTTGAAGCATTAGCAAAAGGGCTTCTCGAAAAGGAAACCCTTGACGGTAATGAGATAGACACCCTCATCCGCGAAACAGAAGCAAAAAGGACTGTTCAGGTCTAAGCCTATCCTAAGACTCTCTTATTAATGCGGTCATTCGTAACGGCACATACAACACCTTTGCCCGTCATGCCCGAAGTTCTTAATCGGGCATCCAGTGTCTTCCAGTCCCGAAAGCATTCGGGACTGGTCAAGCCGAGGAATGACAAGAATGTGGTCTTACTTATGAACTCCTCAACAATTACTCTTCTGCCCGCTTCGCAATCCACGCTCTTGCAGCTTCAACTTGCCCTTGCGGAAAACGCTTAATT
>JBGPPR010000188.1:0-3113 GCA_041488675.1 Thermodesulfovibrionia bacterium | reverse complement strand
TAGAAAGGTCATGATCACTTTGACTAGAAGGACTTTTCGTAACCATAGGCTTTTCTGAGATGTATTCATTATTCTTTTCTCCTTAATAGTCACGATTTTGAAATATTTCAATAGCATAACAATAATTGAACTACAAATAGCAATTTCCTGAAATTCTATATTTAGCAAGAGATTTTGTCAAACATATTTTCGGGTATTTATGAAACCTTAACTGGGCGCGAAATTGCTATTTACCTAAGTGATTTCAAATAGTTGCTGTCTTAAATATCGTTATGAACACTGTAGCAGTCTGAAATAATTTGTTTGAATATTAATGTTATATTGCATATAATTAAAACCTAAAATTCATTATTGACGGACAATGATGGACAGAGAAATAGGTATGCTCAGAGATTTTGAGACATTTCTTTCAAAATTGGGGACTATACCCGACGACAAAACCAAGTTCTATGTTCACTGGGTGCGGAGATTTCTCAAGTCCTGCAACTATCAACTCGATAATATCAAAACAGAACGCGTGTCCCAATATCTGGATTCCCTTGATGCAGATGAAAAGATTGCAGACTGGCAGGTGAAGCAAGCGGAAGATGCGGTCATTCTCTACGTTGAAAAATACCTTAAGAGGCCGTTACAGCAAATTACCTCCTTGGCAAAGGATTCCACGGCGAAATCTATAGATCAAAAAGGGTCTCTTCCATGGAAACAGACGCTGGAGGAGGTGAAAAATGTTATCCGTCTCCGGCACTACTCTCTGAGCACAGAAAAGACCTATCTCGGCTGGATAGCTCGTTTTAAAACCTTCATCCAGGACTGTGATCCACACCTTCTTGAAGCCAACGATGTGAAAAAGTACCTCACACACCTTGCTCTTCATGGCCGTGTTTCCGCCTCGACACAGAACCAGGCATTCAATGCCCTCTTGTTCCTGTACCGTCATATTCTACACACGGAAATGGACGATCTTACGTCTGTGGTGCGAGCAAAACGGAAGATGAATCTACCCACTGTTTTGAGCAGAGATGAAGTAAAAAAGCTTTTGTCTTTCCTTGATGGACCGTATCTCTTCATGGCGCAGCTCATGTACGGGTGCGGGCTCCGCCTTATGGAGTGTCTCCGCTTGAGGATAAAGGATGTCGATTTGGAAAACGATCTCCTTATGGTCCGTTCCGGGAAGGGGGAGAAAGACAGGGCGTTGATGATACCTGAAAAGATAAAAGAGGAACTTTCAAAACATGTGGCCTCTGTCAAAGAGGTCCATGATCAGGATGTGAAGATGGGGTATGGTGAGGTCTCTCTTCCTGATGCTCTGGAAAAGAAATACCCCGGTGCTCCAAAGGAATGGGGCTGGCAGTGGATGTTTCCAGCGGAGAAATTATCCGTTGACCCACGAACCGGGAAAGTGATGCGGTGGCACATTCATCCCTCTGCCATTCAGCGCGCAGTGAAAGAAGCGGTGATGAAGGCAGGGGTGCCGAAAATGGCAAGCTGCCACACATTACGTCACAGCTTTGCGACGCATCTCCTTGAAGCGGGACACAATATTAGGACGATTCAAGAGCTTTTAGGGCATAAGCATGTGAATACGACTATGATTTACACCCATGTGACACGGAAGAAACCTTCTGAAATAAGAAGTCCATTGGATGGTTTGTGAGAGAACCAAAGCTCAATTGCCGAAAGGGATCTCTACGACATCGATCAAATCCAGAACAGACCAAAGGCCGTTCTGAAAAAACACCTCTATCTCCCCATCTCCTCAATTTCTTTGTTGACCCTATCACCCTTCATACAGTAAAATTTCAGAGATTTCTGAAAAAACCCAGAAATCTCTAATTACACGGATTATGGAACGATTACACCGATTACAAATGCAGAGCGAAAGGCGGTTTTTCAGAGCTCTCTTTTATGAGAGGTGAGAAATGAGTGTTTTCGATTACTTCAAACCTGTGCCCACCTGGCCAGCCCAAAAGGTTCGGGAGTTTTTAAGTCAGGAAAGTCAGGAGGAATACAATCTTGTCGATGTGCGGGAGCCCAAAGAGTATGAACAAGACCATTTACCCGGGGCACAGTTGATCCCGGTAGGAGAACTGCCGAATCGACTTGCTGAACTTGACCCCAATAAACCAACAATCGTTTACTGAGCTGCAGGTGTACGCAGCCGGGCTGCTGCTTCAATTCTAACAGGGGCCGGATTTCAAGAAGTTCATAGTATGGAAGGCGGAATCAGAGCATGGCAGGGGCTTGTTGCTGAAGGAATCCCGGAGGCAGGTATGGCCTATTTTTCTTCAACCACCCGGCCAGAAGAGATGATTGGTCTGGCGTGGCTCCTTGAAGATGGCTCTCGAAAATTCTACGAATCACTTGCCAAAATGATGGAGGACCAGGAGACAAAGGGGCTCTTTGAAAATCTTAAGAGATCAGAGGAGAACCACAAAACTACTCTCTGGAAAATGTATGAAGAGCTTTCAGGGAAGCCTCCCACCCCTGAATTTCCAGATACGGTGATCTCCGCAGAACCAAGGGCTGACATGATGGAAGGTGGAATGTCGGTCAGTGAGGCACTAAAATGGTCGGAAGGAAAAGAGTTGAAGGATATTCTCGAACTTTCTATCTCTTTAGAATCAAATTCATACGACCTCTATCTCAAAATGGAACAGAAAGCGGAAGGCCGCAATTCGAAACAGGTCTTTAAGACATTATCTGAGGAAGAAAAGAATCATCTGGAGCGATTGACCTCTCTTTTCGTAAAAAAACTATAGAAGGAAATTCTTCTTTTCTCACCCCATCACCAAGTCACCCCATCTCCCTATCTCTCTATTACTCCATCTCCACTTCTTCTTTCCTGCGGTCTCTTGACATTTCCCAGATGATGCACTGGGTTCTGAATTTACAGTAGAGTTTCGGATCGATACAGTCGCAGCATTGATCAATGTTAAGGCACTCACAGCACTCCTTGCAGAATCCTGTTTCATGTTTCTGACAGACCCCAATTGCCTCTCGGTCAGGATGATTTCTACACTTCACCTCGTCTTCTCTAGTGTCTATTCACGATTTACTCTGCTTCAACTTTTCCTTTTCGACCAGTTCCCGACGAAGCACCTTTCCCACCATGG
>JBGPPR010000187.1:0-3130 GCA_041488675.1 Thermodesulfovibrionia bacterium | reverse complement strand
TATAGGGTTCAACTACGAAGAGACGAAGGAAGAACGGGGATATCAGTTTTATTCACAGAAGGGCAGTTACACGAGACTTGGTGTCTACATAACCCATTTGAGCATAATTCTTATACTGATGGGGGCTCTGATAGGGATTTCTTTCGGGTTCAAAGGATTTATGAATCTACCGGAGGGAAGGAGTTTCCCCTTTGCTTTTGTTGGTTCTGTTTCATTGACTCCGATGGAAGAGCAGGACAGGGAGAGGATGCTCAATGCTCTTGAGGCGTCGTGGGGAAATGTTACGAAAGCAACCGGTCTTTTGGGGATGAAAGAAGATGAATTCCGGGAGAAGCTTCGGAAATATGGCGTACGCCCTTTGGGGTTTAGTGTACGGTGTGATGATTTTGATGTTGAATTTTATGGCAATTCTCAGATGCCGAAAGAATACAAGAGCTGGTTGACGGTAATAGAGGACGGTAAGGATGTTATGAGGAAGTCCATCGAAGTAAATGATCCTCTCAGTTATAAAGGGATTACCTTTTATCAGGCGAACTACGGCATGATACCTAATGCGCTCGGGCTGGTTGTTCTCAAGGTGACCTCCAGTTCGGGTGCATCAGAAATCAAGAGGCTGAATCTTGGCGAGAGCTTTGTTATTTCAGGAACAAACATAGAGGGTACGGTCAGGGACTTTAGTCCAGCCCTTTCTTTTGACCAACAGGGGAAGGCTTTTACCTTTTCAGAGATGATGAATAACCCGGCTGTGTTTATTGATTTCAGAGAAGCCGGAAAAGAAAAGTACGCCGGCTGGATCCTGAAGAGGTACCCTGAGACATGGAAGACACCTGAAGGTCATACAGTGCAGTTCATTGATTATTGGGGAGTACAGTATACCGGCCTGCAGGTGAGGAAGGATCCAGGTGTCTGGCTCGTTTACTTGGGAAGCATTGTGATGACCATGGGGTTATTCATAGCCTTTTTCATGAGTCACAGGAAACTCTGGGTAAGGATCGTGGAGGATAAAGGCAATACAAAGGTATCTATAGGCGCTTCTACAAACAAGAACAGGACTGGCTTTGAGATGAAGATAGATAAGATGGTGGTACTACTTAAGAAGTCAGAGGGAGGAAAATAGATGGACAGTTCGGTCTTTTTTGGTATCTCTACCATGGCTTACATTGTAGCCATGATTATCTATATCACCTATCTTGCCTTCAGGAACAGGAACATCGGAATAGCAGCTACCACGGTAACAATCATCGGTTTTGTTTCCCAGACAATGGCGATTATCATGAGGTGGAAGGAGTTCTATGAAATAAGCGGAATGGGCATTCTTAGGTCTGTACCTCTGACAAATCTCTATGAGTCCCTGATCTTTTTTGTCTGGTGCGTGATTTTGGGCTATCTTATCATCGAGTTCAAGTACAAGAACCGTTCTTTTGGAGCCTTTGTTACGCCGGTTGCAGGCCTCGCCCTCGCGTTTATAGACATCTCGGGGATGTCCAAGGAGATCCATCCCTTGATACCGGCGCTTCAGAGTAACTGGCTCTTAGCCCATGTAACGATGAGTTTCATTTCTTACGCTGCCTTTGCGCTGTCCTTCAGCACAGGACTTATGTATCTCATTGTAAAGACAGAGAGGCGAAATCAAGGCGCCTATATCTTCTGGACGGTGACGCTTGGAATCTTTATCACATTCCTTTTTGCCATGGGTCTTGATTTTGTGACCTTCAAGGTTGCGGTGAGGCCTGAAGAATTTATCAAGAGCTATCTCTTCAAAGCATCTTTCTTAAGTTCATCCGGCACTGTTAAAATATTAAGTTGGATCTCTATGTTCGTAATCATCCTTCTGATATGGAGATTGGGGCTTGTTCTTAAGAGAGTGATTGAGAGGTTCAGCATATCTGCGGAGAATCTGGAAGAGATCACCTACAAGAGTATTGCCATAGGATTCCCCATCTTCACGCTCGGCGGGCTGATTTTTGGAGCGATATGGGCTGATCAGGCATGGGGAACATATTGGAGCTGGGATCCGAAAGAGACGTGGTCGTTGATTACATGGTTTGTGTATGCCTTTTATCTTCACGGACGGATGCTGAGGGGATGGAAGGGAAATAAAGTCGCGATCGTGGCAGTTGTGGGATTCATGGCTGTGATCTTTACCTATCTTGGAGTGAATTTACTGCTTTCAGGACTTCACGCCTACGGCGGCATTGAGTAAACTTTGATAGGATTGTAAGAGGTATAAGGGGACATAGGGAAGAATTTAAAGCCAATTGAACACTATATCTGCCAGTAATCTTATTCTCTTAATCTTCAAAGATCTTAAGAACTTTTGAGCTTTTTTCTGTCATTCCCTGACTTGATCAGGGAATCCAGAGAAGGAAACTGGATTTTCTCGCCTCAGGCGAGTCGCCAAGGAGACCGGTCAATCCGCCTTAGGCGGAGGAAAATGACAACCATTGGAATAAAGTTCGCCATGAATGATCAGGACTAAAAAAGCTTATTCTTTTCCGATATCTGTTCTGTATCGAATACCTTCAAAGCGAATATTTTCTATTTCTTTGTAGGCAATTTCTCTTGCCTCCTGCAAGGTTTTTCCCCTGCCAACCACATGGAGAACCCTGCCTCCGTCGGTAACCAAACCCTTTTCCTCTGAACTATTCACACCGGCGAAAAATATTTTGCAATCAGGATATTGAACCTTGTCAACACCGGAGATGGGATATCCTTTGCCATAACGACCAGGATAACCGGGATACCAACCCTTGTTTTTCCCATTTTTTTTCTGTCTTGTTCTCCCTTGCGCAGCAACTACGTCCAGAAAATAATCGGAGATCCATTCAACTCTCGCTTCACTTAGAACTCCGTTGAAAATCTGAAAACCGATGTCACTTAGTGATGTTTTGAGTCTCGGAAGGATTACCTCAGCTTCGGGGTCACCGAGACGTACATTAGCCTCTAACAGGTGCGGGATGTCCTCCACCAGCATCAAACCAAGATACAGTATTCCCTTATAAAGGGTGTTTTCTTTTTCTGTAAATCCATTGAGAAGGGGTAGCGCAACTTTTTCACAGACTAAACGGGTGAGTTTTTCGTTCTCAAGGCGATGAGGCGAATAGGCGCCCATCCCGCCTGTGTTGAGCCC
>JBGPPR010000186.1:0-3136 GCA_041488675.1 Thermodesulfovibrionia bacterium | reverse complement strand
TCTCTTTCTCTCCCGTTCTGTTAATAGCTATTTCTTTGTATTCCTTTGAGAGACGTCTCTTTAGATGTTCGAGGATAATTTCGTGTATGAGATCTCCATATTCCATTTCAGAACCGGTCTTTGAAAACTAAATCCGGAAATGCATATTTTTGAGTTTACCAGAGATTTCTATTAGAATCTATCAGTTTTTTAATTGAAAAATTTAAATAGCAAATTTGTTCAGGCCAATTGGTCGAGGTCTTTACTTTATGAGGTGGATATATTAAAATTTCTGTGGTTTAAGGAGGTGAGGGATTGGTCAAAATCAGACTTTCACGATTGGGAGCGCATAAAAGACCTTTCTACAGAGTAGTGATAGCCGATTCCAGAGCTAGACGGAACGGGCCTTTTATAGAAATCATCGGTACCTATGATCCCCTGAAGGAACCGTCTGAGGTTAAGCTGGATGTAGAGAAGGTAAAATATTGGTTGCAGCGGGGAGCACAACCTACTGTTATTGTTAAAAAGCTTATACAAAGGGCTGGCCTATAGGCAGTCCAAAACTCGAATGGAGGTGGGCCATGAAAGCGTTAGTAGAAAGGATGGCTAAGGCTCTTGTAGACAAGCCGGAGGAGGTCAATGTCACCGAAGTTGATGGAGAAAAGACCACTGTTTTTGAGCTCAGGGTTGCGCAGAGCGACCTCGGAAAGGTTATAGGAAAACAGGGAAAGACTGCCCGTGCAATGAGAACAATACTCAGTGCATCAGGTACGAAAATAGGCAAGCGCTGCGTGCTTGAAATCCTCGAATAAAAGACGGTCTTAAGGGCTTCGTCCCTCACCCCGATATAGCAGTCAGGAAGTGGGAAGTAGGATTCCGTACTTCCCACTTTCGCTTTTGAAGAATAAGGTATAACGTTTGGGTTTTAATCTATGAAATGTGATGTCATTACCATTTTCCCTGAAATCTTCCATGCTTATTTCAGCGGAGGTGTGATCGGAAGGGCTCTTCAGAGGAAGCTTTTCGAAGCAAGGATTCATGATCTCCGTGATTACACGACAAACAGACATAGGACTGTTGATGATTACCCATATGGAGGAGGTGCCGGCATGGTTATGAAACCCGAGCCTTTTTTTGATGCTGTTGAGGCGGCATGTCCGGAAAGGGCGAGCAGAAGAGTCGTTATGTTGAGCCCGGCTGGAAGAAAATTTGACCAGAATACGGCAGAAGGACTTTCAGCAGAAGCGAGAAGAATCGTATTCCTCTGTGGGAGATATGAGGCAATAGACGAAAGGGTGAGGATGGCCATTGTTGATGATGAAATGTCTGTTGGAGACTACATCTTGACTGGTGGAGAATTAGCTGCTTTGATTATAATAGACGCTGTGGCGAGATTAATTCCCGGAGTATTGGGAGATGAGCGATCTGCAGAAGAGGATTCATTTTCAAGTGGAATTCTTGATTATCCTCATTACACGCGTCCTCCGGTCTTCAGGGACCTGCCGGTGCCAGAGGTTTTATTATCGGGAAACCACAGGGAGATCTGGCGGTGGAGAAGAAAGGAGGCTTTACGCCGCACATTAGAAAGAAGGCCTGAGCTGCTTGACAGTATCAGGCTCAGTGATGAAGATTATAGATTAGTAAGTGAATTAAGGAGGGAAGTGCCATGAGCTTGCTCGAAGCTGTTGAAGAAGGCTTTAAGAAAAACGTTGCGGGCTTTGATATCGGAGACACTGTAAGGGTTTCAGTAAAAGTTGTCGAAGGTGACAAAGAGAGGATCCAGCCTTTTGAGGGCGTTGTGATCGCCAGACGTGGAGGAGGCACGCGAGAGACCTTCATGGTAAGGAAGGTGTCCTTTGGCATAGGGGTCGAGAGGATCTTTCCACTCCATGCTCCTGTTGTCGATAGGATAGAGGTGCTCAAGAGAGGTCGTGTAAGAAGAGCCAAGCTTTACTATTTGAGGAGTAAGAAAGGCAAGGCGGCGAAGATCAAGGAACGGGAAAGAGAACCAGGATGGACGACGACCTCTACGGGTATGACGAATCGTTAAGGGAAAAAGGGTTCGTGCGGATTGCCGGTCTTGATGAGGCTGGAAGGGGCCCGCTTGCCGGTCCCGTTGTCGCTGCAGCTGTTGTCTTCTCGAAATGCATAAAGATCAAAGGTCTCAGAGATTCTAAGAAAGTACCGGAGAAAGAAAGGGAGTTTCTTTACGAAGAGATAGCTCGGCTCTCAGCAGACATCGGTATTGGTATTGTCGGACATGAAGAGATCGATCGGTTGAATATCCTCAGAGCTACGAGACTCGCAATGCGGTTCGCCGTGGAAAACCTTTCGAACTCACCCGATTTACTCGTTATCGATGCTGTTTCTTTACCTTTAGTTCGAATAAAGCAGTTTTCAATGATAAAGGGAGAAAGCATAAGTGCTTCTATAGCCGCGGCGTCAATAGCGGCAAAATGTGAGAGAGATAAGATCATGCTGGAGTATCATCGGCAATTCCCACATTATAACTTCGATAGGAATAAGGGTTATGCTACAAAGGATCATCTCGATATGATAAGGATATACGGTCCCTGCCCTATTCACAGAAAAAGTTTTCAGAGGGTGATGTCGCTGGAACTGCCTTTCTAAAAGTTATATTTTTTATAGCGAACTCTGCTCCAATGTTGTCTGTCATTCCCGCTTGTCGGGAATCTTTTTTAAAAGAAGGATGCCAGACTGATCCCCGACAAGGCGGGGACAAGAGCCGGCATGACAAGAATTCAACTAAGGATCTCAAATATTTTGTTGGATTTTCGGAGATTAATAATATAGTCAAAAAAAGGAAAAGATTGCTTCGCTTCGCTCGCAATAACAATCATGTGGTGAACCCTTTTTCTGTCATTGCGAGAAGGTCGGAAAGACCGACGTGGCAATCTCATTACGTCTCTGATATCTCATTTAGCAGTGGTATAAGTTCTCTGATGTCATCAATTATATAATCAGCACCGGTAAGGAATTCCCTCGGTCTATAACCATAAGTTACAGCAGTTGTCTTTATGACTGCCTTTTTCCCTGCCTCTATATCGTAGTTACTGTCACCTACGATGATTGATTCTTCAGGGCTTACACCGAGTTTGGAAATTATATAAAGCACAGGGATGGCTGAGGGCTTTCT
>JBGPPR010000185.1:0-3142 GCA_041488675.1 Thermodesulfovibrionia bacterium | reverse complement strand
GGATTCCATTTTTGAACATGCCAGCTAAATCTCCTCCATTGCTTGCCGATGAAATTCTGAGTTGCATCGCCCGCCTGAGGAATCTGGCCATCGTTCAGTTTGAAATCTATATCTGTCCAGAACATGTCTATTTTAGAATTAGGATAACCAATATCTGTTATTAAAAGTAAGGTTGTTTCAGGTTTATTCCAGCCCGGAGGAACAGGATAGTGGTCAATAACAACAAAAACTTGATTGCCGTCTCGCTGGAGACTGACAGTATGTCCTGATTCTCTTAACTTATTTACGTCCGTCTCTAACTGTGGAGGTAAGCTCATCTATATCCCGAAGGTAGCTGGATTTACTATACGAAATCGCATACCGGATTTTAATTCAACATTTTCCTCGTCTTTTATCTGCTTATCATCACCCCCTGCAACTTCATCAGGAGATTTTACTACCAAAATCAGCCAATAATCCATGGGGCCGCCGGCAAGCTGTTTGATTTCCAAGCCTGTCATCACAGGCTTAGGAGCTTCGTATGGAGTCTGATTAATCAAAATTGTTATTTTTTTATCTTTTTCGTCCTTACTCATTTTGTCCTCCTTAGTTTTTACGAAGCGTTTTCTATCAAGAACGCTTCAGGAATCAAATCATAACTTTTATCCATCGCTATTGTCACTTTTGATCGAGAAACATATTCTTAATCTGGTCTTTCTCAATTCTTTTTTCTATCACATCTGATGAAACCTTGAAAGTCTTTCCAAGGAAAGATGCTATTAATTCCCATGCGAAGTCCCAGTTATTCCCCAGAGGTACTCCCAATTCTTTGATCATTTGTATGCACTTTGTGGTCTCTGCGATGAGAGGCTCTCTGGGAACCAGGACAAGGCCGCCGAAACAGTATGCATGATATTCAAGAAAGCTATGCTCCCTTTCAGGGATTGAAGATACGAACTCCTGCCATTCCTTAATGCTCCCGTGTTTGATGGATTGGTACATATCCCTGTGAAGAACTATATGGCCTAATTCATGAGCCAATGTGAACCTATAACGCGTCTCAAGATTGTCATAGACATACTCATCAACATAGATATTTGTCAGATCACTTGAGGTAAAACCGTCGACTTCAAATTCCCTCTGCAGGCCTAATACTGGGATAATATTGACTGCGTAATCGAATTCAATTATCTCGTCTATGGGGATGGGAAGCTCCCTTCCAGTATGGTGCTCATCGAGGAATCGATCAGCAATTGACCTTATCTTTTCGTAATCGAGGAAGGGAGCTTTGAACTCGTTCATGCTCTTTTGATAATCTCCATCAATTCTTTCAGTTTTTCCTCGGAGACTTTCTGCCCCCTTAAGGTCCGAAACAATATCGGCAGCTTATCAACAACAACTGAGTCGGCTAATACATCTTCAGGGATTTGCCCAGCTGATATTCGCGCTAAATCGAAAAAAGTATAGTAATCGTCGGAGCCCTCCTTGATCCGAAAACATTTTGCGTACTCTTCAAGCTTGCTCCTGTCTTGAGGTGGTGGCAATAACCCCCTTTCAAGCTTGCTGATATTGCCAGGGTCCAGCCTGTTCTCCTGGCAAAACTGTCTGAGGGTTTTCCGCAGTGCTATTCTTTTCTGCTTAAAAAACTCTCCAAAGGAGTTGCCCACAGACATAATTTATACCTCCTTTCTTGGTGTTGTAATTATTTTACAACACTAATTATGTCTTGTCAAGATTCATTTTTTGTCGGGAGAAAGAAAAGGTTACTTTTTAGGGTCATTGAAGTTCTTCAAGGGGAACGTTAGGAATCAAAATTTATCGACTTGTTGCTTTCTATGTGACCTTCCCCCGAATTGATGGACACACCTAAGAATTTGTAAGATGACACAGGAGGTGAGTGTATGGGGAAAGAGGATAAGCGCCGTCATTTTAGCCGTGAGTTCAAGAGAGATGCGGTCCAACTGGTCACAGAAAAGGGAATGCCAGTAGGCAA
This sequence comes from Thermodesulfovibrionia bacterium, assembly GCA_041488675.1. Classification (GTDB taxonomy): domain Bacteria; phylum Nitrospirota; class Thermodesulfovibrionia; order Thermodesulfovibrionales; family SM23-35; genus DASPRG01. The sequence goes on along the minus strand of JBGPPR010000185.1, from coordinate 1,170 downwards.
AGTGGCCAGAGAGCTTGATATTCATCCCAATCTCCTTCATCTATGGAGGAGGAGATTCCTGAAAGATGGTGATAAAGCCTTCGTAGGGAAAGGCCGTGTAAAGCCAGAGGAAGTGGAAATAAAGCGACTTCGGAAGGAATTAGAAAAGGCGAGGGAAGAGAGGGACATTTTAAAAAAAGCCTTGGCTGTGTTCTCCAAACAAAACAGATGAAGTATGAGTTTATGGAAGAGCACAGAGAGGCATACAAGGCAACAAGTATGTGTGAAGTGTTGAAGGTATCCAGAAGTGGGTATTATGCATGGAGGACTCGTCAACCGAGCAGACGCCAGAAAGACAATGAGGAGTTGCTGGGGCGCATACGGAAGGTTCACACTCAAAGCAGAAGACTCTATGGGAGCCCGCGGATCACAGCGGAGCTCAATGAGGAGGGTCTCAGTTGCGGGAAGAACCGGGTAGCCAGGATCATGAAAGCCCACTCGATATGGGCAGACGTGAAGAAAAGGAGATTCAGGCGGACCACCGATTCACGACATAATTATGCTTTGGTTGCGAACTTACTGGTTCAGCAGAAACAGACAGATGGAGTATGGGCATCTGATATAACGTTTGTGCCCACTTCAGAGGGATGGCTCTACGTAGCAGCAGTGATGAATGTGAAAAGCAGGAAGATCATTGGGCTGTCCATGAGTGATAAACTATCTCAGGAACTGGCTTCTGCATCGCTCAGAGATGCAGTTGGCAGACAAAGCCCCTTTGAAGGATTAATTCACCATTCTGATCGAGGAAGACAGTATGCAAGTTATGCATATCAGGATCTTCTCAGAGGATATGGCATTACCCCGAGTATGAGCAGAAGTGGAAATTGCTATGACAATGCGTTTGTGGAGTCGTTCTTTGGTACGCTCAAGACGGAGTTGGTCTATGGTGAGCGGTATCGTTCAAGGCTGGAGGCGAGGCTCAGTATTTTTGAATACGTAGAAGTGTTTTATAATCGTCAAAGGAGGCATTCGGCATTAGGGTACAGGAGCCCAGAGCAGTATGAAAAGCTCCTTAATGAAACTTAACCATGTGTCCACTTTTTCGGGGGAAGGTCAATTCGTAACATTGAGTCTCTCCGGGAATTATGTTACCTATTAATATGGGAAGATTCTGATATGCATAACTTGCAT
>JBGPPR010000184.1:0-3149 GCA_041488675.1 Thermodesulfovibrionia bacterium | reverse complement strand
CATTGGATAGATTAGCAGATGACATCCTTCAAAAACATAAAGAGCATGGGGTAATAGCCCCCTGATACCTGCACGGCCTGTCTAAAAGAATCTTACTGTATTCAGATAAGTTGCAAAACCAGAACTTTACCTGACAGACAGTGAAAGATTAAGTCCTGATTATCGATTTCACCTGCAAGTCCTCAGAATCAAACAATGGAACAAAATGATGATTAACAGATGCAGAACTAAACCGCTACGCGGTAGATCATCCTCGCCGAGGGCAGTAATATAACCCTTTAGTTTTTCCTTGTCTTAAGGCTGTCCCTCTCCGTCACTTTGTTGAGTTGGCATAATCATATTACAATCTCCTTTTGTTGTACCGTCGGCATGAGCCGGTGGATATTTGTTTTAAAAGGAGATAGTGATATGAGTAAGTTGAGAGAAGAGATGTTGGCAGACCTTCAGTTGAGAGGACTTACCCCGAAGACCCAAAAAATCTATCTGAGAGAAGTAAGCAATTATGCAAAGCACTTCAACAAGTCGCCGGAGGAACTTGGGGAGAAAGAACTCAAGGAGTATCTTCTTTATCTTTTGAATGAAAGAAAATTATCCGAAGGGACATATCGGTTCTATTACAGTAGTCTTAAGTTTTTGTACAGGCATACGCTGAAACGCGAATGGATTGTGGAGAAGATCCAGGGTCCCAAAAGGAAGAAAACGCTTCCGGTGGTTCTGGACCTATCGGAGGTTAAAGCCTTGCTGTCCGTCGTGGAGAATCTCAAGCACAGGGCGATCCTGACTATTACCTATTCTGCAGGACTCAGGATAGCCGAAACAGCACGTTTAAAGGTAACCGATATCGACAGCAAACGAATGATGGTGTGGGTGCAACAGGGCAAGGGGGGCAAGGATCGATATACCATCTTGTCCCAGACTGCCCTTGAATGCCTCAGGCAGTACTGGAGAGAATGTCATCCGAAGGAATGGTTATTTGAAGGGCAAAAGGAAGGTACCCATATAGGTATAAGTTCGATACGACAGATCTTCCTTGACGCCAAGAAACGCGCCGGTATAATGAAACCGGCAAGTCCTCACACACTGAGGCACAGCTTCGCGACTCATTTGATTGAGGCGGGAACAAGCCTGCACCATGTCCAGTTGCTTTTGGGCCACAGCTCTCCGACAACGACAACGGTTTATCTGCATGTCAGTCGGTTGAATCTGGCTCAGGTTACCAGTCCACTGGACAAAGCACAACCCGAACAGATTCCGTAGTTTTCACCCTGATGCGGACGTCTCGCGGTGTCGAGGTGGCGGATGTCTTCCGCCAACACGGCCCTGACTACAGAAGATCCCATCGAATGCCCCGCAATCAGCGACGGGCTATGTCTGCTATTGAGGCATGTAGAACCTCTTTACTTGGCGGCCATAAAGATAAATGCGACAGTTGCGGCCATCTGGAGATATCCTATAACTCTTGCAGGAATCGGCACTGTCCAAAATGCCAGTTCTTACGGAAAGAGAAATGGATTGAGGCCAGAGCTGAAGACCTCCTTCCCATACAGTACTTCCATGTGGTCTTCACCATCCCCGCAGAACTCAATCCCATTGTCTTCAGCAATCAGAAAGTCATGTATAATCTTCTCTTCCGTTCAGTCTCAGAGGCGCTTATTGAACTTGCCAATGATCCCAAGCGTCTCGGCGCACGTATCGGCTTCATGGGAATACTGCATACTTGGGGACAAAATCTCATGGACCATCCTCATATCCATTGTGTCGTTACCGGTGGCGGATTGTCTCCTGAAGGAGATCGCTGGGTCTCTTGCCGAAAAGGATTCTTTATTCCTGTAAGGGTTCTGTCAGCGTTGTTCAGCGGGAAGTTCCTTGATTATCTCAAGAGAAGTTACGAATCAGGGGAACTCGTATTCCCCGGCATTATTGGCCATCTCAGGGAACCACATGTATTCGAAAGATTTAGGAGACAGTTCTATCATAAGAAGTGGGTCGTCTATTGCAAACCTCCATTTAACGGCATCGAAGGAGTCCTTCAGTACCTGAGCCGGTATACCCACAGGATAGCTATCAGCAATCACCGTATCCTCAAGCTTCAGGATGGTAAAGTATCCTTCCTCTGGCGTGATTACTCCGACGGTGATAAAGAAAAGATCATGACGCTGGATACCGATGAGTTCATAAGAAGGTTCCTTCTGCATGTATTGCCTGATAGATTTGTAAAAATACGTCATTATGGTCTGCTGGCAAATAGAAGACGTAAAGACAATATCGCTTTATGTCGTGAACGTCTCGGAAGTTGCAAGACTGAAACAAAAGACAAAGACATGCCGTTAACCTGGCAGGAGCATTTGTTGAAGATCTCCGGTGTTGATGTTACCAAATGCCCTGTTTGCAAAAAAGGGCATTTGGTCAGGATACAGGTTCTGCATCCATTGAGATGCAACGGCCCACCGTAGAAATACTGTATATGAATGCCATGCACAGTACAAAAATCATATATCCATCCCTATGCGAAAAAAGAATAGTTTTTCGCCTTACCGTCCTATTGTCTGAAATCCTGTTTTTATCTTTATTTGAACCACAGCAGTTACCTTTAGGGTTGATTCTATTGCTTCAGATCGGTCTGATTCCTTCGAAAAGTGGCACCATGCCATTAAAACCATATATGGTCCAGAGGGAAAAGACAGAAAAGGGTGATTGAATCGCCATAGGGTGCGTAGCGGCTTAGTCCTTCACACTTCAATCTGCAATTGCAACGATACGGGAAATCTCTTTCATCTTGGCGCTGCCGCAACTTCAGATTGAAGCTTAACCGTACTCAGCGGGAGGCGTAAACTCCCCAGGATATATCTTCCTATGTGAAAGGTACAGTTTTACATTTCGCGAAAATAAAAAATAATAAGGAAATAATAAGAGGACAACCACTATATTATTATGTGAGGCATAACTAACAGGAGAGCAATTTATGAATAGAACGAGACGTTCCGATATAAGACCAGGATTACGTGTTTCAATCGTATTGAAGAAGGACCAACAGACTGGGAAACTAACAGAAGGAATTGTAAGAGATATTTTAACTAATTCGCCTGCACATCCACATGGAATTAAAGTTCGTCTGGAAAGTGGTGAAGTAGGACGTGTAAAAGAGATAT
>JBGPPR010000183.1:0-3182 GCA_041488675.1 Thermodesulfovibrionia bacterium | reverse complement strand
TCAAGGTACTCAAGTTCTCTCTTCGAAAGACCCATCGCCTTCCCTATCGTAACACTGTAGTCCATTACCCTTTTTGTATGTCCGCCTGTATAAGGATCCCTTTTCTCGATTGCCTCTGCAAGGGCCATGGCTGTGCAGTAAAAAGCCTCTTTGAGTTCTTGATAGAGGCTTGCATTGTCAATCGAAATGGCAACATGATTTGCGAGCGCTATCAGCGCGTCTCGATCCTCCTCATCAAAGAAACCTTCTTCCTTATTAATTACCTGGAGGACTCCGATAACCTTATCTTTTGTTTTCAGAGGCACGCATACCATATTCCTGGTGACAAAGGTGCTCTTCTCATCAGCCGACTTTGAAAATCTGCGGTCTGTTTGGACGTTGTGGATAATTAGGGGATTTCCCGTCTCTAATACCCATCCGGCAATCCCTTCTCCTTTTTTCAACCTGATCTCTTTTAATTCCTCTCCTCTTTCTCCGAGAGCGACCTCAAAGAAGAGCTCTTCTGTGTCCTGGTCAACAAGGAGAAGACTGCCGGCCTCTGCATTCAGAAGGCGCGTGGCTGCGCCAATAGCGCGCTCCTTAATCTCCATCGTATCAAGAGTCGAATTGATAAGAGAGGAGAGTTCTACCAAGGTGTTAAGCTGCCGTAACTTTTTCTTCAGGCTGTCATTCACGTTATGGCCTCTCTGAGACTGATAAGATATCTCCTGAGATCATCATGAGATTCATGAAGCCTTTTGACTATGGCGCTGCCTACTATCACGCCGTCAGATACCTTTGACACTGACGATGCCTCTTCAGGTGAAGAAACACCGAAACCGACAGCAATGGGCTTGTCAGTATACTTTCTGATTCCCGATATGAATATCTCAAGAGAACCATCAAGTAAGAGTCGGCTTCCCGTTATTCCTGTCACCGAAACATAGTATATAAAACCTCTTGACGCCTTTGCCACCTTCTTAATCCTTTCCGGGGTCGATGTTGGAGCCAGGAGGAATACGGTATCAAGAGATTCCTTTCCAGCAAACCGGATTAAATTCCCTGCTTCATCAGGGGGGAGATCAGGGATTATGAGGCCGGCAACGCCTGCATCTTTTGCATCCTTAACGAAAGCTTCCTCGCCGTACTTAAAAACGGGGTTGTAATAAGTCATGATGACAAGGGGTACATGTATGCTTTGCCTCAGGACTCTCACAAAGGCTATCACTTTTTTCAATGTAATACCTTGAAGCAAGGCCCTTTCTGAGGCCCTCTGAATTATCGGACCATCTGCAAGAGGGTCAGTAAAAGGGATACCCAATTCAACAACATCAGCCCCACACTCTTCGAAAAGAAGTAAAACATTCTTAGTGCTTTCTAAAGAAGGATACCCGGCCATGGTATAGGGGATAAAAGCCTTTTTCCCTCTCGCCTTTAATTTTCTGAATCTCTCTTCAATCATCGACATCACAGTTCGATGCCTTTAATTTTTGCAACGTATTGGACGTCTTTGTCGCCTCGCCCTGAAAGGTTTACAATGATAATCTCCTCTTTGGAAAGGCTGGGTGCGAGTTTTATGACTTCTGCAAGGGCATGAGCAGATTCGAGAGCAGGGGTAATGCCCTCTGTCTTTGACAGGAGTTCAAAGGCAGCCAACGCCTCTACATCAGTTGCATAGGTATACTGAATAATTCCCTTGTCCCTTAGATAGGGATGCTCGGGACCGATCGATGCATAATCAAGACCGGCAGAAACAGAATGCGTACCCAGGACATTTCCATCATCGTCCTGCAAGAGATAACTCTTGCATCCCTGGAATACACCGAGAGAACCGCCGGCAAACCTTGCTGCATGCCTTCCCGTTTCTATTCCTTCGCCTCCTGCTTCAACACCGATCATCTTTATACTGTTACCCAGTAATCCCCCCTTCCCCCCTTTACTAAAGGGGGGTGAGGGGGGATTTTCTTCACTAAAGGGGGATAAAGAGGGATTATCTTTATTAAAGGAGGAATTTTCTTCACCGAGAAAGGCATAAAAGAGTCCAATCGCATTACTTCCACCACCAACACAGGCTACAAGATAATCGGGCAGTCTGCCCTCAGCATCGAGTATCTGTTTTTTCGCTTCTTTCCCGATAACGGATTGAAAGTCTCTTACCATAACAGGAAAGGGATGAGGTCCGAATACAGTACCCAGGACATAATGGGTTGTCCGGACATTCGTAGTCCAGTCCCGCAAAGCTTCATTGATCGCATCCTTTAATGTCTTTGACCCAACAGCAACCTCGGTCACTCTCGCCCCGAGAAGTCTCATCCTGAATACGTTGAGTGCCTGCCTTTTCATATCCTCCGTACCCATGTAGATTTCGCACTCCATGCCAACCAGGGCAGCGCCTGTTGCCGTTGCCACTCCATGCTGCCCCGCACCGGTCTCAGCGATCAACCTTCCCTTTCGCATTTTTTTTGCGAGCAATGCCTGACCGAGGGCATTGTTTATCTTATGTGCGCCTGTATGTGCAAGATCTTCGCGCTTCAGATATATCTTTGCACCGCCAAGGTATTCTGTGAAACGTCGGGCAAAATAGAGTGGTGTCGGTCTTCCTATATATGTTTTCCGGAGTTGGCCGAGCTCCCTTTGAAATTCCCTGTCCTTTTTTGAATGAAAGAATGCCTCTTCGAGCTCCTTGAGAGCAGGCATCAGGGTCTCGGGTACAAATCTACCGCCATAGATACCGAAATAGCCCCTTCTATCAGGTACTCTTTTTATACAAACCTCCGGACTTTTGAAAGACTATTATAGCTAATACTTTCACATTATAGAAAGATTGAACTGGTAATGAGAGGAAGGAGTATGGTGAACAGTGAATAGTATTTAGTAAACAGCAAAAACACAAATTGAATGCCGTCAACTATTCACTATCTTTACTTATCACTGTTTTTTTGATGCGAGCAGTTCTTTATCGATATACGCGGAAATCCATGCTTGATCTTTTTTCTCCCTCCTGAAGGAAAGCAATCTTTCTGCACATACTGAAGCCTTTCTATAGCCGGCCTTCCTGGCATTTTCAACAAGTCCCCAGTCCCTCGACTCTACAAAACCCTCAAAAGCCTTAGCGATCTCAGGGAAAAGAGGCTTCCTGTAACCCCCGAGGAACACGAGATAGAAACCGAGCGATCCCTCTTTCTTGTTTTCGATAATGTATC
>JBGPPR010000182.1:0-3199 GCA_041488675.1 Thermodesulfovibrionia bacterium | reverse complement strand
TTATAACGAGCTTCTCATCTTTGCCCTCGACCATTACCCGGACCTTTGGCTCTGTGCCAGAGTGTCTGATGAGTATCCTTCCTTTTCCGGAAAGCCTTTTTTCTGCAGTCTTTATTGCTTCCTGGATCTGAGGCATTGTTTTGATATCATGTCTCTTTTCGACATCAACATTCATAAGGACCTGGGGATACAGTTTTATCTCCGATGCAAGTCTTGAGAGAGGCACGCCCTTTTTCTTCATGAGGTGAAGCACTTGTACCGCCGTGAGAGGTCCGTCACCGGTTAAATTATGATCGAGGAAAACGATGTGTCCGGATTGTTCTCCTCCGAGATTATATCCTCCCCTGATCATTTCTTCCACTACATATCTGTCTCCGACTTTTGTTCTGATTAGTTTTATCCCATTCTTCCTGAGATACTCCTCAAAGCCGAAGTTGCTCATTACTGTTGATACGACAGTATTTTTTTTCAGCATTCCATTTCTCTTCATTTCAACAGCCCACATACCCATGACCTGATCTCCGTCAACCATTTTGCCGTTCTCGTTACAGAAGATTGCCCTGTCTGCATCACCGTCGTGTGCAATACCGGCGTGTGCTTTATGAAGTTTGACAGTCTTTTGCAATCCCTCAGTATACAATGAGCCACAGCCCACGTTTATATTAATCCCATCAGGTCTGTCATTGATCGATATCACCTCTGCCCCTAACTCGCGCAAAAGCCACGGCGTTATTTTATATGCAGCACCATTTGCACAATCAACAACAATCTTCATCCCTTCAAAAGTCATGCCTTTCGGGAGAGTGGACTTGATATACTCTATGTAACGTCCTCCAGCATCATCAAGCCTATGAGCCTTTCCTATTTCCGAACCTTTTGGTCTGTGCCTGTGAAGTCCGTCATCCAGCATGAGCTCCTCGATCTTTTTCTCAACTGCATCCGGAAGTTTAAAACCTTCAGAAGAAAAAAACTTGATGCCGTTGTCTTCAAAAGGATTATGGGAAGCCGATATAACAATCCCGGCATCCAGTCGCAATGTCCTCGTCAGAAAAGCAATACCCGGGGTAGGCAAGGGTCCAACAAGGGTCACGCTCATTCCCATAGAGCATATTCCAGAAGTGAGGGCACTCTCTATCATATAGCCCGACAGCCTTGTATCTTTGCCTATGAGAATCATGTTTCTTCCACGCTCATTCCTTAAAACGTGCGCGGCAGCCATGCCTATTCGCAGGACCGTTTCCGGAGTCATAGGATGTTTGTTTACTGTACCTCTAATCCCATCTGTTCCAAAGAGTCTCATTTCTTCCCCCTCGCAATCACGACCTTGACCGTAACATCTTTTGTCTTTGTCCGTATGTTCATCCCTGCGGTATCAAGCTCCAAATCCCGCGCAATGGTTTCCTTGATACCCGTTATATCAAGCGGTTCTGTTTTTATCGTATCAATAGCGTTGACCTTTGACCGTGCACCTTCGATTACCACACGTTCGGGAAATATTCTGACAGCCTTCACATAGAAATTACTCTGAGGAGCCCCAACAATTATGGGTTTTATATCAACAGTCTTCGTCAGCGACTCCTCGGTAAATATTTTCACATAAGCGGGGTTTATATTGGTAACTGTCACGCCGGGGGGCAGCGTTATGTTATTTTTGTCTATGGTATAAACGCTTTCTCCCTTTCTGGCTTTACTCAGGTCAACGAAAGCCCTGATATCTGAGGGCCGAATAGTCCTGATGGTTCTTTCCTGGCCCTTTATGTTTATGCCTACAACCTTGACACTGTGGTTCATGAGTTCGAAACCCGGGGGAATGTCTTTGAACTCAAGTGGAACATCCAGAGCAATCTCTGAAAGGCCGCGGGAACTTGCAAACAACCATAACAGAATAGAAAGTAACACAGCCGTTAGCTTCAAGCCAAAATTTTCAGACAGAAGTTTCTTCATTTTGTACTCTTTGTTGTAAATAAATCAGTGAGGACATTTCTGAGCCTTGCCATATCGAGATTTGTTTCGAGCTTTCCACTAATCGCCAGTGATATCATCCCCGTCTCTTCGGAAACAACAATGACGACTGCGTCTGTCTCCTCTGCAAGACCCAACCCTGCGCGATGTCTTGTGCCCATGGCCTTGCTTACTTCAGGGCTCAATGTTATCGGAAGGAAACATCCCGCAGCGACAACCCTGTTGCCCTTTATTACGACTGCACCGTCGTGTATGGGCGACGCAGGATGAAAGATACTTATCAGCAGCTCCTTTGAAACTTTCGCATCGAGGGGGGTGCCGATTTCAACGAAATCCTTAAGGCTCGTGTCACGTTCAATGACCATCAACGCGCCCATTTTTCTATTTGCAAGAGCGACGGTGGCCCTTACAATCTCTTCGAGGGATTTCAGTTCTTCCGCAGAAGTAAATGTCTGGAGAAACTGTGCTTCTCCCATCTGGGCAAGGGCTCTTCTGATCTCAGGTTGAAAAACTATGATGAGAGCAATGACAGCTTGTGCCCAGAAACTCTGTATCAGCCAGTCTAAAGTATAAAGCTCAAGATATCTTGATAGCAAGGATGCACCTAACAAGAGGCCAAGACCGATGAGCATCTGTGCAGCCTTTGTCCCTTTAATGAAAAGGAGAAGGCGGTAAACAATCACTGAAACAAGGAGAATGTCCAATACATCGAGAATCCATCTATGTTGCAGTATTTCCATTTCAAGAATTACTTTTTAACAATTTCAATTGTTCCTAAATTATATATTATACAAAAGTCTCACTTCATAAATTCAGAGTGACTGGAAAAATTATTTCCTTGCGTGGTTCGGTTCATTGCTGAAGAATGTTCAACCCAAATTATGAAAGGGTCATTATGAACCTTGTAGCCGCAGGCTTTAGCCTGCACAGGAATGGTAAAGATAAGTGATGCAAACTACGTAAAACCACGCAACCTGAAGGTTGCGGCTACACCCCTTCATAATTCGGTTAAACTAAATTCAGCATGACAAGGCATCACTATTTCAGATTGTTGATTGCAGTTAAGGGAGCAAAGGCAGTTGAAAAAAAACGGCTGTTAAGGTATTGTATCGGTATCGCGGGGTGGAGCAGTCCGGTAGCTCGTCGGGCTCATAACCCGAAGGTCAGAGGTACAAATCCTCTCCCCGCTACCAAGAAAATCACGGGTTTGCAGATGATGCAAGCCTTTTTTATTGAC
>JBGPPR010000181.1:0-3200 GCA_041488675.1 Thermodesulfovibrionia bacterium | reverse complement strand
TGCCAGGGCGATGGTAATCGAACCTGAAATGCTCTTTCTGGATGAACCAACAGCGTCAGTCGATCAGGAGAATACTGAAATCATAGAAGATATCGTTTTGAGGATGAAAAAAATGGGAAAGTCGACCGTAGTCATTACCACCCATGACATGAGTCAGGCGAAAAGGCTTGCAGACCGGTTACTCTTGATGAAAGATGGCAACATTGTTCCGTCATGATCGCACTAAAACTATACTCACAAAACTACAATACCCAACTCTGCGCAGATAATATCCTGCCGTAAGTTCGAAGGTTAAGATTATTCTCTCGTTCATCGGCTATTCTATTGTGCTATCTTGACAGAAGAGATTCAAGACGAGCAGGAATGACAAGAATTTCCACACAAAAGCAGGAATAACCTTTTATAATATGTCGATGAGGGAGGATGTAATGGAGAGAAAAAAGCCGAGACTGGGATTCTTTAAATATTCCTGTTGTGCCGGTTGTGAATTCCAATTTATCTATTTTCAAAAGTATGTTGCTGAAGTTCTCCAATTCTTTGATTTCATATTCTGCAAAATGGTATCCAGTGGCGGTACACCGGAAGGACCCTTCGATATTGCCCTCGTCGAAGGGACCATTACTGAGTCATGGCAGGTTGACGAGCTAAAGAAAATACGGGAAAGTAGCAAATACCTTTTCGCTATAGGCTCATGTGCGGTTAACGGGGGCATTCCTGCGATTAAGTCTACCCAACCGGAGCTGGAGATAGAAAAAAGGGTTTACAAAAACCTTTCAACAATTCATTCCATCAGACCGAATGCAATCGCTGAATACGTTAAGATCGACGGCGAAATAAAAGGCTGTCCCCCCGGCGAGAGAGACCTTTATGAAGCATTGACATCAGTTCTCTTGAGGAAAAAACCCGATTTTCTGGAATACAGCGTATGTGTTGAATGCAAGGTAAAAGGCAACATATGTGTTCTTGTTGCCTACAATATGCCATGCATGGGACCTGTTACCAATGCCGGTTGCGGTGCACTTTGCCCTTCGTACAACAGGGCTTGCTATTCATGCTGGGGTCCGATGAAACAAGCCAATGCCTTGGCGCTTGCAAGACAATTCGAGGCTATGGGATTATCCCCTGAAGACATACTGAGAAGATTTACGCTTTTCGGTTCTGTAACAACGGAGTTCAGAAGGGCATCAGAACTTTATGAAGATTAATATCGATTACATGGCGAGAGTAGAAGGAGAGGGTTCTGTAAAGCTCGAGATAAAAGACGGCAAGCTTAAAGATCTGAAACTTAACATATGGGAGCCGCCAAGATTCTTTGAAGGCTTTCTTCGCGGGAGGATGTTTGATGAGGTTCCTGATATCGTAGCAAGAATCTGCGGTATCTGTCCTGTTTCTCACATGACGACTTCAATACGGGCTTTAGAGAAAGCATTGGATGTATCCCCCTCGCCGGAAATCATTCGTCTTCGCAAGCTTATGGCCTTAAGCCAGATCGTTTCCAGCCACCTTATACACCTCTGTATGCTTGCCATGCCGGATTATTTCAAACTTCATTCAGTAGTGGATATGCTCCCGAAGTTCGGGTCTGAGATAAAGAGGTTGCTGAGGATGAAGGAAGTTATGAATGACATAACAGCTCTGTTTGGCGGAAGGGCGCTTCATCCCGTTGCAATGGTTGTCGGGGGTTTTACAGGTTCCATATCGAGAGATGCGATCGGGAAGATGACAAGGGAATTGGAGAGTATAAAAGGTGATGCCGTCGAGATGCTCAGGGCTATTTCCGAACTTCCTTTTCCTGATCTTGCCTATGAGTCTGACTTCGTAGCTATTCATGATCCCTCAGACTACTCAATCAATGAGGGCTTCATAGTATCCGACAAAGGGATCAACGTGAAGGAGGATGACTATTACACTCTCTTTGAAGAGGATGAGGTTTCATACTCGAACGCCAAGAGGACGATCCTGAAGGACAGAGGGTCTCTTATGTCCGGAGCGCTTGCGAGGATGAATGTCAAATTTGATATGTTGCATGAGGATGCAAAAAAAGCTGCAAAGGAGATAGGTTTTCACGTTCCTGATCGGAATCCCTTCCATAACAATGTCGGTCAGGCGATTGAAATAGTGCATGGAATCAGCCGGTGCAGGGAGCTTCTTGAAGGGCTTACACTGGAGAAACCTGAAGTGCAAATGAAGGTAAGGGAAGGGGAGGGCCTTGCAATTACCGAAGCTCCGCGCGGACTTCTCTGTCATCATTATGTTTTGAATAGGCGGGGCGTTGTTGAAAAGGCCAACATAATTACCCCCACTGCCCACAATTTCATGGGTATGGAAGAGAATTTAAGAAATCTTGTGCAACAGTATATACACGAGAAAAAGGAAGAAATATCTCTTAAGTGCGAGATGCTTGTCAGGGCTTGCGACCCTTGTTTTTCATGTTCTGTTCATTAGTCTTGTCAGGAGTTTTGCTTATAGAATTCTGCGAAGCTCAGCTTTGGTGGTTAAAACCGGAAGAAATTATCGTTGCCGCTCACACTGTACACAATGATCCTAATATATACCAGAAAATAGAGAGAATTAACCTTCCTCTTGTTTCTTCATGTTTCGAATGGCATCTCTCAACATTTCAACAGAGGGAACATTTAGCAGTCTCCCGGACTCATCTTTAAACATTCTTCATGCGAACCCGGGTGTTTCAACAGGCTGGATATCATCACCGTTTATGAGTACGGAAGGTGAACCTCTCAAGCCAATCCTTGCGGCTTCTAATTCGTTAACCACAGAGAAGATGACCTCTGCATCAACCTCCTCCAGTTCTAAAGCCTTGTCAATGTTTTTCCTCAGAGGTTCTTTTGAAGCACAGTTGAAAGATATGTAACAATCAATTCTCATAATCCTGCCGCATGTACGAAACAGGTATTATTATAAAGTTCTGAACAGCCTATATCCTTCCAGATTCTGCTGCGCTTTTCCGAACTCCAAAGACACAGTCGTCACCTAACTTTATTACCGTCTCAATTTTTACACTCATATTTCTTGCAAGGTTACTTCTCACAAGTGCGTCCGGATCGTTTGACAATTCATCAAGCGTATCTACTGGAGTGTGAGGATTTATCGCGACGTTATTCCTGACAGTCCATTCCCCATCTTTTGCCAACGTCCGTAGAGTGTCCTTTGGGGTATTGGGATTCTTTGCAACTGCACTC
>JBGPPR010000180.1:0-3254 GCA_041488675.1 Thermodesulfovibrionia bacterium | reverse complement strand
GTACTCATCAACATAAGAGTCATTGATATAAAGGGAATGTTTCTTTCTCCCTTCTATTTCAAACCCGATCTTTCTGTAAAGAGCGAGGGCTGCCTCATTATGGACCATCACGGTTAAATCAAGGCGATGGATTTTCCTTTTCTTCGCCCATCCTTCAAGCTGCTCAAAGAGCTTTGTTCCTAAACCCTGTGAAGTAAAATCCTGAAGTATTCCTGTAACGATATAAACTGTTTGTCTATTCCTTTTATATCTTCCACCGTAGGCTGCTAAATATCCAATCAACTGAGTATCTTTTTCGGCGACGAAGATCGTTTGGTTGTCTCTTGAGAGAATATCTCTTATCTCATCTTTCTGATCCTCGATCGTAGTCGGTCTTTCACCGGGTTTGAACATCATGAATGGTGTCTCTGCATCAATCCTGTTGCAAAGATTTAAAAATTCCTCTGCATCACTCTCTCTTATTTCTCTTATGGTGATCATGGAGCGGCTTTTATGGTCGTCTTATTCTCTTGTCGCAAGGAGGTGGCTATTAAACCATTCAGCGGCAAGCCGGGCTACTTGCTCAAGCGCGCCCGGCTCTTCAAAGAGGTGTGATGCGCCGGGGATAATTCGCATTTCTTTCTTGACGTTGAGAAAGTTATATGCCTGTTGATTGAGCTGGATGACGATATAGTCATCTCCGCCGACGATAAAAAGTGTCGGGGCTTTGACATACTTAAGAGACTTTTCTGCGAGATCGGGGCGACCACCGCGTGAGACAATTGCACCTATTTCTGAGTTTGGTTCAGCAGCCGCAGCGAGCGCAGTCGCAGCTCCCGTACTTGCTCCGAAATAGCCTATCCTGAGATTTCTGATTTGAGGCTGTTTTTTTACCCACCGTGTAACTGAAGACAGACGTTTTGCCAGCAGAAGGATGTCAAATCGATTTTCAAAGATGAGGTCTTCTTCTTTGGTGAGTAAATCAAAAAGCAATGTTGCGAGACTGACTTCTCGGAGCACCTCGGCCACATATTTATTTCTCTTGCTGTGACGGCTGCTTCCACTTCCGTGGGCGAAGATTACCACAGCCTGCGCACCCTGAGGAACATCTAAAACCCCTTCGAGCACAACCGAATCCGCAGGGATATGGACAACCTGAGGGGACTCGCTGCTTGACATTTGAATTTATTTAACTCTCAATGCATTAGGTTGTCAAGCATGATATCAATCAGTTGTTTTAAAATAAGCAATGGATCTCAAGAAACAACTCAATCCCTCCCAGTTTGCTGCTGTGACAACGGTTAACGGGCCGGTTCTTGTTATTGCAGGGGCCGGTTCCGGTAAGACGAGGGTTATTGAATACCGTGTTCTTCATCTTGTTCAGAACGACATAAGCCCCAACTCAATACTGCTTCTTACATTTACGAGAAATGCAGCCCGTGAAATGATTTCCCGTTCTTCCAAACATGATCCCCGGTGCAAGAACATTGAGGGAGGGACATTTCACTCATTCGGTTACAAGACACTGAAGAGATATGCAAAGGCCATGGGATTCCCGGATGTTTTTACTGTTCTGGATGAAAGTGATGCAGAAGAGGCAATCCGCAGGTGTTGTACTGATCTTGGTTTTTTTGAGAAAGAAAAGAGATTCCCGAGAAAAGACACCTTAAGGAATATCATAAGCGTCTCCGTCAATAAATATATTCCTGTCAGTGAAGTAATAAAAAAGGAATACCCACATTTCCTCGAATATTCCACGGAGATAGAAACCCTTAGGCAGAAATACGCGGAATATAAGATTGATTCCAATTATTTGGATTATGATGACATGCTCATCTATCTCAGGCTCTTGCTTGAAAATGATGACATCAGAGATCGTCTTTCCCGAAGATACAAATACATCATGGTTGATGAATATCAGGATACGAACAGGCTCCAGGGAGACATCACGTATCTTTTATCGGAAAAGAACAGGAACATAATGGTAGTCGGTGATGACGCCCAGAGTATCTATGGTTTCAGGGGCGCAAGCCATGAGAACATCATGGGCTTTCCGAAAAGGTTTCCTGAGTGCAAGATTATAAAGTTGGAGGAAAATTACCGGAGTAGCCAGTCTATCCTTGATGTGGCCAATGCCGTTCTCGAAAACATGAAGAACAAATACTCCAAATGTCTCGTGTCAGCAAAGAAAATGATTGGAGAAAAACCCAGGTTACTTTACTTCAGCGATGCATATGACGAGGCGGATTGGATAGCAAACAGGATCAAGGAGCAGAGGGACGAAGGAACACCCTTTGGCCATCAGTGCGTGCTGTTCCGTTCATCTTATCTTTCAATCCCCCTTCAGGCAGAATTGAGCAGAAGGAATATACCCTTTATCGTATTCGGGGGAATGAAATTCTATGAAATGGCGCACGTAAAAGATGTCATGTCTCATCTGAAGGTGCTCGTAAATCCAAAGGATCAGCTTGCCTGGAACAGGGCTCTCATGCTTATCGAAGGGATCGGTCCTAAAATAAGTGGAAGGATGTTAAAAGAAATCATCTCCTGTGCATCCCACATGGAGATCTTTGAAAAGGTTTTCCAAAAATACCATAAGGGATATAGTTATTCCGAAGGCATGGAGAAGCTTGAAACAACGCTGAGAACTGCCTCAGACGCGTCATTACGGGTTGGAGATAAATTCGAAATCATCCTCGATTATTATCACCCTATCCTGAGAGACAAATTTGATGATTGGCACCTCAGAGCAAATGACCTGGAAACCCTGCGGCAAATATCTATGAGATACGATTCATTAGAGGAACTCCTAATAGATTTTGCCATCGAACCGCCTGAAAGAGGTATATGGAGAATAGAACCTTCGACGCCTGAAGAAGAAAAACCCCTTACCCTATCCACGATCCATGGAGCAAAAGGTCTGGAATGGGAATGTGTATTCCTTATCGGCCTCATGGATGGTGTTCTGCCTGTTGCCTTTGCCCTGGATGATGAGGATGAGATTGAGGAGGAGAATCGTCTCTTCTATGTGGGTGTCACACGCGCAAAAAACAGGCTTTATCTTTCTCTTCACCATGAGGGAACCAGGGGCGGGATAACCCAGTTTAATAAAATCTCGCGGTTCCTTGACATCCCCAATGTCTTTACAAAATTAGAACCAATTGGGATGACGCAGAAGAGGATGGGACATATAGATCGCGGGGAGGATGAAGAGGGAATTTTTTATGATAAAGAGTCTCCCTATAGAAGGATCATGGACTTTTTGAAGTAACCCC
>JBGPPR010000179.1:0-3281 GCA_041488675.1 Thermodesulfovibrionia bacterium | reverse complement strand
GAACAATAGTGATACGAAATATCTCTACTGGAAAACACGGAGCCTCGAAGCCTCCGGTAAAGATGTCCTGAATTCATATCATACACTCAGGAAAAAGGATAGAGATTTTTACAGCGCTATGTCCTTTCTGAAAACTGGAGGATGCCTCGAGAAATCGAGCACTAAAGAAACATTATATCCCTGTAACGGAAAGAAGGATAACGAAAATAATTCTCTGTCAGGTCTTTTCAATTCTTTCCTTAACCCCTCTATATCCCTGCCCGACGGACGACAGGCGGTCCCCCTTCGTAAGGTGGAACTAAAAGTGGGGTATGCAGGGCTAAAAAAGTTTGAGCGGGCGGAGGTTCTCTTCGAACTCGGCTTCTCAAAAGATGCCCTCTCAGAGCTCATTTTCATTTCAAAAACCACATCCTCAATAGAGGACATTCTCTATGTAGGCTCAAGATTGCAAGATCTTGGAGAATACAAATATTTGATCCACATTATTGCGAGATTTCCTTTTGTAGAAACCGTGCATCATCTCCTCTATCCTTACGCATACTGGGATATTGTCGAACCAGTGTCTCAACAATATGA
Source organism: Thermodesulfovibrionia bacterium (assembly GCA_041488675.1). Classification (GTDB taxonomy): domain Bacteria; phylum Nitrospirota; class Thermodesulfovibrionia; order Thermodesulfovibrionales; family SM23-35; genus DASPRG01. The sequence continues at coordinate 2,705 of JBGPPR010000179.1, read as the reverse complement.
CATTGATCCTCTCCTTGTTCTCTCTGTTATGAGAGAAGAAAGTACATTTGATCCGGGTGCCAAATCCAGAGCAGGAGCTCTCGGCCTCATGCAGCTCATGCCGGAGACCGCTTTCCGTCTTAACCAGAACCTCCACCTGAAAATAACGAATGCATCTCACGTATGGAATATTAAGAACAATATTCATATTGGTGCATTTTACCTGAGTATCCTCGTTAAGGAATTCGGCTCTTACGCTTATGCCCTCGCCGCCTATAATGCAGGTGAGGAGAGAGTAAAGAAGTGGATTCAAAAAGGAAATTATAAATCCATCGATGAGTTCATTGAAGATATTCCTTACAGTGAGACCAGAGACTATGTAAAGAGAGTTATGACCACTCTTTTCGAATATAAACGGGTCTTCGGGAAACCATGAGGCGATAAAAAATGCCGAGGAAATGGGTAGACTTTAAGACAAATCTTTGTTATCTTAGATACGATGTTGAAGAAGACCCTCTTTGACAATAACCAGCGTAGAGACCAATCTACGGGGTTGAGAAAGGAGGTTACATCATTGGAAAGACTCAAGAGTCTTGAAGACAAGATCACAACGGCTATTGAGAGGGTCAAGACCCTTAAAGAAGAACAGTTTGTTATGCAAAGGAAGATAAAAGAACTCGAGGGGATTCTCAACGAGAAGAATGAGGAAATCGAACAACTCAGGTATGAAAAAGATATCATAAGAAACCAGATTGAGGGTCTCCTTGACGAACTCGAAACACTCGTATCTGAGAAGGAATAGACATGGGTAGTGTCGAGGTCATCATCCTGGGCCAGAAATATACGATAAAAGGAGACGCTTCGGAAGAGTATATCAGAAAGCTCGCATCCTACGTTGATACGAGGCTTAAGGAAGTCAACAGTTCCGTCCCCAACGTGATGCCTGTGAAAGCATTAATCCTTACGTCTCTGAATATTGCTGACGAACTCTTCAGGATGAAAACTGAACAGGAGAAAGTGACCAAAGTAATCGAAGATAAGACAGCAGTCCTCACATCACTATTTGATTGAGTTTGTTTCTTCTTGATAGAGTTCTCCTCATTATGCAGGACAGCGACAGGCAGACGTATCCCGAACCACGATGCCGAGAGATGATTTAAGCAGCATCGCCTTATGGATAACAGGCATTCCAGGAAGCGGAAAGAGCACTGTAGCTGATGCCCTTAAGGAGGCTCATCCTGAATTTGTTGTCCTCAGGATGGACGAGATCAGAAAAGTCGTAACGCCTGAGCCAACCTATTCCGATCCGGAGAGGGAGATCGTATACAGAGCCCTCGTCTTTCTTGCAAAGAAACTCACAGAGCTCGGACACCCTGTAATCATCGATGCAACGGGAAATCTCAGGAGATGGCGGGACCTCGCCAGAGGGCTAATACCGAAATATGGAGAGGTATATCTCAGATGTCCTCTTGAGCTATGTGTAGAAAGAGAGAGGAAGAGGTTAGAGAGGCATGAGGCACCAAAAGATATTTACAAAAAGGGGGCTGAAGGATCTCGCGTGCCCGGGATGGTCGTTCCTTACGAAGAACCATCAAATCCTGAGGTTATTATTGATACGGACAAAACTTCGCTTGAAGATTCAATGGCGAGAATAGAACGAGAGATAGAGGGGTTTACATCTTGAAGCCCTTCGAAATCCCCTTGAGATCAAACATGACTAAGAATGAAGAATCGTCAGGTCTCTTAATAAATTCAAAATTCACGCCCCAGCACTGGCTCGAATATTTTAAATTTATCTCAATATCCCGGATTTCTTTTGCATCGTCGTCATACCAGATCATCCCTCTCACATTCCAGGATTTATGGGGGAAAAGATCAAAGCCTGCCTTGTAAAAGACAACATCATCAAGCCTGTCATATCTCTGCCCGACTGACAGTGTTCCTCCGGGGATGTTAAATGACAAGTCAGAATTTATGCTCTCAAGCTTGCCTTCATGCACATCATACGCTGTGTCGAGGCGCAGAGAGACAGGCCTTTTAATCCCGATTTCGAGTTCGAATGGCAGGAATGGCCTGTCCCCTAACTCCGCATCAAAAGGCTGTGTAGCCCTCAGGATCGCAACTTCCGCGCCCTTATAGAAGAACCGGTTCACAAGAGAAGCTTCTAACCTTGATGTCTTCTTAAACAGTTCTGTGGAATCGAAAAGAGGAGGGCTTTTTTCTGAATCAGTGATGAGTGTATATCCAATCGATGGTTCCACAACATGGGTGAAGGAAGCGTATTTTTTGAAAAAACTGGTATGGACTCCAACATTATATTCAAATGCTTCCCTGTGAAGTGACTCCTCCTCTGCCCTGTGCAAGGAATACGCCGTCTCCCGGAAACCAACAGCCTGCGTGAAAACAACCTCATTCCCAACCTCGGATAATATTCTCGGATAGATATCGAATCTTTGACCGAACACATCCTCGTCCCTCCAGAAATTGGAGACTGTTGCAGTGCCGGAAACCCAGAAAGGACCAAGTTTTGTGGGATAAAGGACATATCCCGCTTCCGGTAATCTCTGCGGGGGGGGTCTTTGCTCTTCTTCGAGATCCACCCAGTACTGGGCAAGAAGATAAGCGCGGGAGTTCTTGAGAGGAAGAGATACTTCTCCTGAGGATTCCAGAAACCGGAGTGTCCTGATCTCCAGGTAGGGACTAAACTGTCTATAGAAATCGTTTTC
>JBGPPR010000178.1:0-3282 GCA_041488675.1 Thermodesulfovibrionia bacterium | reverse complement strand
TTACTGCACAGCCATGGCCCTTGCAGAGGCAATCGAGAAAAGGGATCCTTATACAGGCGGACATACAAAAAGGGTAATGGACTACAGTGTTACGATAGGGAAGGCGATGGGTCTTTCGAAGAGAGAACTTGAGTACCTTGAACTCGCGGCGATACTCCACGATGTCGGCAAACTCGGCGTAAAGGACGATATCCTCCTCAAGAAGGGAAAACTCAGTCCTGAAGAACTTGCCGAGATGGTAAGGCATACAAAATACGGCGCCGAAATTCTGAACCATTTCAGACACCTGAAAGACGTAGCTGTAGGAGTTAAAGGACATCATGAAAGGATCGACGGCACAGGATACCCCGATAAACTCTGCGGTGAAGAGATACCGTTGATAGCCAGGATAATCGCTGTTGCAGACAGTTTTGATGCGATGACAACGGACAGACCTTACAGAAAGGCTATAGACTTCAAAAGGGCATTTGAAGAGCTTACGAGTAATATGGGGACGCAGTTCGACAAGAAAGTCGTCGAAACATTTATAGGAATATGATAAAGCTTGGGGTTGTTTAATGAAGCTGAAAGTGTTAGGCAGTCCTGGAGCAGAATTCGACAGAACTAAGATGCCTGCTTTTTTGGTAGACAGGTGTTTGCTCCTTGACGCAGGCACAATAGGAAGCGCCGTAAGGGAGTTTGAGCAATTGAAGATCCGCAATATCCTTATAACCCATGCACATCTTGACCATATCAAGGGAGTCCCCTTCCTCGCAGACAGTCTTCACATGAGACACAAGAGGGTCAGCATTACAATCATGAGCATTCCCCACGTGCTTCAGGCATTGCAAGACAATCTTTTCAACAATGTCCTGTGGCCGGATTTTACAAGGATTCCTAATATCAAGAATCCTGTCCTGAAACTCAAGAAGATAACTCCCGGGAAACCGTTCCGCATCGGCGGACATGAAGTTGTTGCATATAAGGTAAATCATTCGGTGCCCGCCGTTGGATATATAATTGAGGATGTCAAAGGAAGGCGAATTCTCTATACAGGGGATACCGGCCCGACCGAGTCAATATGGAAAGCAACAGACCGGATAGATTGCATAATTATGGAGGTGTCTTTTCCGAACAGAATGGAAGAGTTTGCTATCAAGACCGGCCATCTGACACCGAGGCTTGTTGCGCGGGAGTTACAGAAGATGACATATCTGCCTGGTAAGATTCTCGTAAACCCGCAAAAACCCCTCTACCTAAAACAGATTTACAGGGAGATAGAGGCCCTTCGGATAAAGAACGTAAAGCTAATGAAAAATGGTGAAACCTATGAAATATAAATTTAGGATTCAGAACACAGTATTCAGAACTCAGAAAATTCATGTTTTTGCTGTTCGCTGTTTACTGTCTACTGTTCACTTTTAATATGGCGTGGTTTAAGAAGACAAAAGATCTGAGGGCAGAGAAGAAAGTAAAGGTACCCGAAGGACTGTGGGTCAAGTGCGAAAGCTGCAAGGAAATCATATACAAGAAAGAGATAGACAGGAATCTCCAGGTTTGCCCAAAATGCAATTACCACTTCAGGATAAGCGCACGGGAACGGTTGAAACTCCTAATTGACGAAGGAAGCTTTACAGAATTCGACAATAATCTGTTATCAGGCGACCCTCTCAATTTTAAGGATACTATTGCATATAAGGACAGAATAAGAGAGAACCAGAAAAAAAGCGGGATCAGTGAAGCAGTGATCTCTGGAGAAGCTTCTATCAAAGGTCATCCTGTGAGTCTTGTTGTCATGGATTTTTCCTTTATGGGAGGGAGCATGGGATCTGTGGTCGGTGAAAAAGTCTCACGGGCTGCAGAGCGAGCTCTGGAAAAAAAACAGCCCATAGTGACTGTTTCATCTTCAGGTGGTGCGAGGATGCAGGAAGGAATATTTTCACTCATGCAGATGGCAAAGGTCTCTGCTGCCATAGGGAGGTTGAAGGACAACGGTATTCTTTTTATCTCCGTTATATCTGATCCCACATTCGGAGGCGTCACAGCAAGCTTTGTTATGCTCGGGGACATAATTCTTGCCGAGCCGAAAAGCCTTATCGGATTTGCCGGGCCGAGAGTTATTGAACAGACTATCAAACAAGCCCTCCCTGAGGACTTCCAGAGGGCGGAGTTCCTCCTCGATCACGGCATCATTGATATCGTTGTAGAAAGAAAAAACCTGAAGGATACGCTTGCGAAGCTCTTTGAATTTTTCCAATGAGCTATAGCGAGACGATTCAGTACCTCTATAGTCTCCAGAAACAAGGCATTAAGTTCGGTCTCAGTAATATCACCAAGCTGATGTCGTCTCTTGGTGACCCGCAGAAATCATTCCCTTCCATCCATATTGCAGGGACAAACGGGAAGGGCTCAACATCGGCAATCATTGCATCTATTCTCAATGCCTCAGGTCTGAAGGTAGGTCTTTTCACTTCACCTCACCTTGTGAGTTTTACCGAGAGAATCAGGGTTAATGGGGAAGAAATAGCAGAATTCGAAGTTATACGTTTGGCTGAGGAGGCGCGAGCAGAGATCGTCAGTCTCCAATCTTCTGACCCGGACTTCTTACCTACATTCTTCGAAGTTGTCACGGCGATAGCGCTGCTTTATTTCAAAAAGGAAAAAATAGGTATTGCAGTGGTAGAGGTAGGTATGGGAGGAAGGCTCGATGCCACGAATATTGTCATCCCTGAAGTTTCTGTAATCACAAACATAAGCTATGACCACAGCGAATTTCTCGGCAATACGCTTGATGAAATAGCGCATGAGAAGGCAGGCATTATCAAAAGGGGAGTGCCAGTGGTCGTCTCTTCCCAGGTTCCGGAAGTTTTAGAGGTAATTGTAGAAAGGGCCGAGGAAATTGGTGCTGTAACCTATCTTTACGGCAGGGATTTTTCTTCAATACTCAGAGAAGAGGATATCCCGGGAATATATTTTGATTACCAAAGTAATGATTCTTCCATGCTCCATGAATTATACCTTCCCCTGACAGGTGAGCATCAAATGCAGAATGCTTCTGTTGCCATAAAGGCAGTTGAATTGCTTAATGAACGCAGGCTAATCCCGAAAGCTTTCGGGACTGAGGCTACTCATCACTCAATCAAAGATGGTCTTGCAACAGTGAGATGGCCGGGACGGCTTGAGATGATTAAGCATGAGCCGCCAATTCTTATCGATGGCGCTCATAACCCTGCTGCTGCAGTTGCTCTATCACGCGCACTGGCAAAAACCTTCCTCAAACAGTATAAGAGAATCATTCTTGTC
>JBGPPR010000177.1:0-3291 GCA_041488675.1 Thermodesulfovibrionia bacterium | reverse complement strand
TGATGAATCATCCGTAATGGGTTATGATGCAATTATGTTGCATTCATACCGCCAATGATTTCTTTCACATCAGTTATGCCTTTCCTTTCAAAATAATCTTCGATCCCGGCAATGATGTCTTCCACCGCCCTGGGATTAATGAAAGTTGCAGTTCCGACTGCTACTGCTGTTGCGCCGGCGAGCATGAACTCTATCGCATCCACGGCATTCATGATGCCGCCCATGCCGATTATGGGAATCTTGACAGCATCATAGCTCTCCCAGACCATCCGAACTGCAACCGGTTTGATTGCAGGTCCTGACAGGCCGCCTGTGATATTCGCTAGTCTGGGCTTTCTTGTTTCAACGTCAATAGCCATTCCTGGAATGGTGTTAATCAGTGAAATAGCGTCACTGCCGGAATCCTCAGCTATCTTTGCAAATTCCTGGATACTCGATACATTCGGAGATAACTTGGTGATTAAAACAGCATTCTTAACAGATTGCCTTACTTTTGATATCAGCCTCACGAGTGTTTTCTTGTCGGTGCCGAAACTGATTCCCCCCTTTTTTACATTTGGGCACGAAACATTCAGTTCTATTCCTTCCACACCTGAATAATCAAGGGCTTTTGAAAGCTGTACATATCCCTTGATAGTATTAGCGAGGATATTCGCTATCACCGGCGTATTAAACTGTTTCAGGTAGGGAAGTTTTTCCTCTACAAATTTCTTCAGCCCCACATTCTGCAAGCCGATCGAATTCAGCATGCCGCAGGCTGTTTCCCATATCCTCGGAGGAGGGTTACCCTCCATTGGTTTTAATGATATCCCTTTGACAACGATCGCACCGAGTTTATTCAGGTCCACAAACTCGGAGTATTCCTCTCCGTAGCCAAAGGTCCCAGAGGCCGTCATGACGGGATTTTTGAGTTTAAGATTGCCTATCGTTACGGATAAGTTCATATTAAGTTTGAAAATAGGTCAGGCATCTCGGTACGAGTCGATTCCGACATGCCTGACGTTTTTATTTAGCCGAGGCAAGATGCCTCGGCTATTTTCTTTTGTCTGATTTCTGTCATTGTCCCGAAAGCATTCGGGATCCGCAATCCTTCTGGTTCTTTAAGAAAGATTCCCCCGAAAGCTTTTGGGGGAATGACACACTGCGTGACCTTACTTGTGAACTCATTAGTAAGTGTAATGGGTTCAAAGAAAATACCCGTTACGCATAACGGATTACGCATTACGTTTTTTACCACACAATCTCCTCTATCGGGAAAACAGGGCCGTCCTTACAAACCATCTTGTACGTGAGTGAGGAGGTCACATTTCTTAATCTCTTGCTCTTTGCTTTTTGCTCTTTGCTCTTAACTCTTATTGCACAGCCAAGGCATGCGCCCATTCCACAAGCCATATGCTCTTCAGCTGAAACGTAACCTTTTATGCCTTTTTCAAGAGCAATTCTGGATACAGCCTCTATCATTGATTTACGACCACAGGCATACAACAGGTAACGAGCCACGGATGAGAAGTCACGAGACAGAAAATCACGGAAGGTATCAACAACTGTCCCTTTCGGCTCCACAGACCCATCGTCTGTACTGATATAGAGTTTACCGGACAGGTTTTTTAATTCATTCAACATAACGAGTCCTTCGTTATTTCTTGCACCATAGAATACATATGCCCTGTTCGCCAGTGACTCCAGAAGGGGAAAGACAGAGGCGATACCTATACCGCCCGCAATCACTAAAGGTGTACTTTCACTGTCAGGTTTCGGGTATCCTTTCCCGAGGGGGCCAAGGACATTGATAACCTCGCTGCCTCTGAGGCTTTTCAACATCAAGGTACCTTTGCCTCTCACCTCATATAAGAACTGAATCCCATCGAATGTTTTTCTGAAAAAACTGAACGGTCTTTTCAGGAGTGGATCCTGGGAATCGCTCACTCCCAACATATAGAACTGTCCCGGCTCCGGGTCCGGTACCTGTTCTGAAGGCTTGATAGTAAGAAGATAGGTTTTGCTGTTCAGAGGAAGATTTTGTATTATTGCTGCTTTGAAGTATCTACTCAAAACTGATCTCTAATATTTCGTACTCCATGGTTTTCGCCGGCGCTCTGACTATTGCGGTATCGCCAACTTCTTTTCCAAGCAGTGATTTTCCGACCGGAGAACTTATAGAGATCTTTCCGTTTTTCGCGTCTGCTTCATCAGGACCTACCAGAACGAAAACATGCTCCTCACCTGCTTCTGTATCCAGGACTTTCACTTTCGCTCCAAAAGCAACTCCCGACTGGTTTATTTTTGACGGATCGATCACTTCAACCATAGCCAACTTTGACTGAAGGTCACGTATCCGCCCTTCTAAGAAGGACTGCCTTTCCTTGGCAGCATGGTACTCTGCATTTTCCGAAAGGTCACCGTGAGCCCTTGCCTCGGCGATATCTTTGATGTTTTTCGGCCTGGCAAACTTGAGAAGTTTCTCGAGTTCCTCCTGGAGTTTTTGATATCCCTCAGGAGTAATAGGGACTCTGTTAAGCAAGGCATATCTCCTTAAGTACTATAAAAAGCATGGTTTCCCTTGAGTAATTGCGGTCATACACCTTTAAAGTCCTATCAGGCGCCTGAGGCTCCTTCGCTCTTACAAAATATCATAACCATATTCAGGAAATCAATTGTGACAAGCAGATCAGCATCCTGTTTGCCGGCTATTCGATATTTTGTACTAATACCGAATTTATATTAACTCCTCTAACTTTGACTTTTCAAAAGGCTTTATGAGAATCTATGTGACTTGACAATCTTTAAGGTAATCTCAATGAATAGATTTAAAATGAATAGATTTAAGAGGAGGAAGTGCAGATGAAAAAATATCTGGTACCTGCAGTCATTGCCATTCTTTTTTTCACCCTACCTGTTTATGATCAAACTACCGACGATATTAACGCATTAAAAAAAGAGATTGAAGCCCTCAAAGAGAGCCAGAAGGCAATTCAGAAAGATATCCAGGAAATTAAAGACCAGCTGCGTGCACGGCAAGCACCAACTGAATTCAAGGAAGCTGTCATTGAATTGGGCGATAATCCTTTCAAGGGAAATAAAAAGGCAAAACTTACACTCGTAGAGTTTTCTGACTATCAATGACCTTTCTGTGCAAGATACGTCCGTGAGACGTTGCCCGAATTAGAGAAAGAATATATCGCAACAGGCAAAGTCAAGTATGTATTCCTCGACTATCCCTTGCCTTTCCATAAGAATGCATCTAAAGCAGCAGAGGCGGCACATTGTGCCGGCGATCAGGGAAAGTACTGG